>JAZRRC010000061.1:0-13215 GCA_045650355.1 Candidatus Avispirillum sp.
AGGCCTGCAGAAACAGAACCGCCGGGGCTGTTGATATACAGGCAGATATCCTTTTCGCTGTCTTCCGCTTCCAGGAAGAGCATCTGTGCGATGACCAGAGATGCGGTAACGTCGTTCACTTCATCAGACAGAAAGATAATACGGTTATTCAGCAGACGGGAATAAATATCGTATGCCCGTTCACCACGATTGGTTTGTTCAATGACGGTAGGTACAAGTGCCATAAGATAATATATCCTTTCTTATAATGTAATAGTTTGTCAAAAAAACGTTAAAAAGTGCCATTAATCACAATCACCGCTGCCTTTCGGCAGCGGTAACTGGTAAAAGTTGATTTAATTATTCAGCAGCTTCCTCTGCGGGAGCCTCTGCAGCCTTCTTAGACTTCTTAGCAGCAGACTTCTTGGTGATAACAGCGTTAGCCTTAATAAGGTCAACAGCCTTCTTAACCTTGATGTCCATAGCAAGATCAGCGGCCTCGATGGACTCCTTGATCTTTTCAACTTCCATGCTGTAAGCCTCGGAAAGACGTGTGTACTCAGCCTCGATCTCCTCGTCGCTAGCTACGATGTTCTCGAGCTCAACGATCTTCTCAAGTGCGAGACGTGTCTTAACCTGCTTCTCAGCCTGGGGACGGAGCTGTGTGCGGAGTGCATCGAGATCCATGCCTGTGTACTGGAAGTATGTCTTGAGGTCAAGACCCTGCATACGGAGTCTTGTGTCATAGTCGCGAACGAAGTTTTCGGTCTCGTTTACGTACATAGCCTCGGGAATCACGCAAACGAGCTTCTCGATGATAGCGTCGATGAGCTGGTCCTCAACTGCACGGTCAGCGTCTGCTTCCTTCTTCTCCTTGATTTTAGCCTTAATGTCAGCCTCATATTCAGCGAGAGTATCGAAATCAGAAACGTCACGAGCGAACTCGTCATCAAGCTCAGGGAGCTCCTTGAGCTTAAGACCGTTAAGACGGCACTTGAATGTAGCATCCTTGCCTGCGAGCTCAGCTGCATGGTACTCTTCGGGGAACTTAACGATTACATCGAACTCATCGCCGATGTTGTGACCAACGATCTGATCCTCGAAGCCGGGGATGAACTGGCCGGAGCCGAGAATGAGGTCAGAGCCCTCTGCCTTGCCGCCTGCGAATGCAACGCCGTCAACAAAGCCCTCGTAGTCGATGTTTGCTGTATCGCCGATCTGAGCTGCACGATCAGTAACGTCGATCATTCTGGAGTTGCGCTCACGAACGCGGTCGATCTCAGCGCGGATCTCAGCTGCAGTTACTCTGATAGTATCCTTAGTAACCTCGATGCCCTTGTAGCCCTCGATTGTAGCCTCAGGCTTAACGTATACGTAAGCGAGAAGAACAACGCCGTTCTCATCTACGGACTCGATATCGAACTCGGGCTGGCTTACAACGTCGAGCTCGGAAGCCTTGATAGCCTCAGTATATACCTCGGGGATGAGGTCATTGATAGCATCCTCATAGAATACACCCTTGCCGTACATCTTCTCGATGATAGAGCGGGGCGCCTTACCCTTTCTGAAGCCGGGTACTGTGATGTTCTTAGCCTGCTTTGCGTAAACGCGGTTTACAGCTGCAGAGAACTTGTCAGCATCGATGCCGATTTTAATTTCATAAAGATTTGTTTCTTTCTTGTTTACAGAAATAAGACTCATTTTTATATTTCTCCTTAGTCATGTTAACTGAGTAAAAATTTACCTCTATATATAATACATATATTGCCGTAAAAAGTCAACAATTTTGCGTTAATTTTTTATGCAAGTCGGCAAATTTCAGTAAAATAATTTGTAAAGTTGTCAATAATCCGAGGGGAAAGTGATCATAGGCACAAAATCCAAATAATCTGCAGAGATCATAGTCATCATTATGCCGTCAGTTTCAACAGTTCTCGGAATAGTGTAATTTGAATGGATATGACCGAAATAGCAGTTTTTAACACCGTATTTCTTCATTGTTTCAATAAACTCGTTGCAGCGAAAGCTTTTGAAAACGGGAGGGAAATGAAAGTAAACGAGGATGGGCTTGCCTGACTCTCCCCGAAGCTTCACAGCCTCACGAAGGCTCATTTCAAGTCTCTGATTCTCACGGGAAACGATCTTGTCGTAGTCTGCGTTTTCCGTAACCTGAAGCTTTTCCTCAACGTACCAGCCACGGGTTCCCGCAATAATTGCCTCGGGAGTTTCATGGGCATTATTGAAAAGAAAATCAATGGTGGTAATATCGTGCTCCTCAAAGAATGCCTTCATTTTTGTTACTGTTGACCACCAGTAGTCGTGATTACCCTTGCCGATGATCTTTTTTCCGGGGAGAGAATCGATGAACTTGAGATCGGCGAGTGCCTCCTCAAGATCGATGCCCCAGGATATATCACCGGGAACGATAACGGTATCGTCGTCAGTAACAACCGCTTTCCAACGCTTTTCAAGCTTTTCGGTATATCCCTGCCAGCGGGAGCCAAACTTGTCCATGGGCTTGTCCACGGTCAGGGAAAGATGCAGGTCTGCAATGGAAAAGAGGGACATTTTGCCTCCTAATTAGTCGTTAAAAATACAGTCAGACATTTTGGAAGGATCGCAAACCTCAGTAAAGCGAACGGGCATTGTAAGAGTTGCCTTAAGAGGAGCGGGAGCTTCTGTGTTTGTCAGCTTTTCGAGAGTGTCGAGAATAACTGCGGGCTCGTCGGAAACGCAGGGAGTGCCGAGAGATGCGCAAACGTCCTGGCTGAACTTGTAGGGGCTTGCAGTGGAAGCAACTACGCAGGGAGTGTTGTCACCTGTGTCGCGGCGGTACTTTTCAAGACAGCCGAGAGCAACGCAGGTATGGGGGTCTGCAAGGTAGCTGCGGTCCTTGTATGTAGCAAGAATTGTAGCGGCAGTCTCTGCCTCCTCGCAGGAGTAGCCGTAGAAAGTCTCTCGAATCTTTGCCATAAGAGCCTCGGGAGCCTGATACTTACCCTCGTCTGTAAGCTTCTGCATACAGTCGCGTGTGGTTTCAGCACCGCCGAGAAGGAAAAGAAGACGCTCAAGGTTAGAGGAAATGAGAATATCCATGGAGGGAGACATAGTCTTGTGGAATACTCTCTGTCTGTCGTAAACGCCTGTGTTGATGAAGTCTGTGAGAACGCAGTTTGCGTTGGAAGCGCAGATCATCTTGTCGATGGGAAGACCCATAGTCTTTGCGATGTAAGCGGCAAAGATGTTACCGAAGTTACCTGTGGGAACGCAAACGTTGATCTTGTCACCGCAAGCAATCTTGCCGTCCTTCATAAGGTCGCAGTAAGCGGAAACGTAGTAAACGATCTGAGGTGCAAGTCTGCCCCAGTTGATGGAGTTTGCACTGGAGAAGAAGAAGCCGTTGCTGTTTGCACGCTCAGCAAGAGCTGCATCGGCAAAGATCGCCTTAACACCGTTCTGAGCATCGTCAAAGTTGCCGTAAACTGCCATAACGTTAACGTTGTCGCCAGCCTGAGTTGTCATCTGCATCTTCTGCATTGTGCTGACACCGTCAACAGGGAAGTAAACTGTAATATCGATACCCTCAACGTCGCGATAGCCCTCGAGAGCAGCCTTACCGGTATCACCGCTGGTTGCAACGAGGATGTGAGCCTTCTTATCCTCTCCTGTCATCTTGAGAGCGGAGGAGAGAAGACGGGGCATGATCTGGAGAGCCATATCCTTGAATGCGCAGGTAGGGCCGTGCCAGAGCTCGAGGGAGTAAATATCGTCACCGATGTGAACGAGGGGAGCCGCACCGCCGGGGAAACGAGCCTCGGAGTAAGCCTCAGTACAATCGGAAAGAAGCTTTTCACGGTCATAGTCGCAAAGGAACATGGAGAGGATCTCGCAGGCTCTCTGCTCATAGGGGAGTGCTGCCAGCTTTTCGAGATCAGCCTTGTTAAGTGCGGGAATCTCTGTGGGCATATAAAGTCCGCGGTCGGGAGCGAGGCCCTTCTTGATTGCTTCTGCGGAGGAAACTCCGATAGGATTTGCGGACACGTCTCTTGTGCTAATGTAATTCATTGTTTTTACCATTCCTTGGTGATTATTGAGGTAAGTTATTTATAAAAAAATTGTAAGCATTGTTATAAAATACGCTGTCGGCAACGGCACTTGTGTGCTTTTCCGAAAGCGCATCATAAAGACGGGGAAGGTCTCCTATGTGGGAAATCCCCTCGGGAGTGGAGCCTATTCCGTCAAGGTCACATCCGAGACAGACAGAATCCTGTCCCAGAATGTTAAGATAGTGGTCTATATGACCGATTATATCTGAAATCTCAGCAGTTTCTCCCTTGAGATGGGGAGGGAAAAGTGAGATTCCGATAATACCGCCTGCCTCTGCCATGCCTCTTGCGTTTTCATCCGTAAGATTTCGCATATGGCGGCAGACACTTCTTGAATTTGAATGGGTTGCAATAATCGGCTTGTGCCTCTCCTTTGCGCGGGAGAGCGCATAAGAGATAACCTCATCGTTTGCATGAGAAAGATCGGGAATAATGCCGATATCAAAGCAGCCCTCAAGCGTTTCCTTCCCGAAAGGGGAAAGGGAGCCCTCGCTGTTCCAGGAAGCACCGATAGCCGTCGTGCCTCCCCAGAGGAGAGTCATCACCCGAACACCCGAATCGTAAAGTCGGGAAAGGTTTGAAATATCACCGCAAAGAAGCCTTGCATCCTCAACAGTCAGTATAAAGCCTGACTTGTGGGATTTTTCAAGCTCGCTTGCAGTTGTTATAAAGCCGCCTGCTTCCTTTTTGAAATAGGCTGAGGCCTCAAAAAAGAAGTCAAGACAGTCGCTGTCGCATCTGTCGGAATCGCTCCAGACAGCGGCGCATTGAACGTATTTATCAAATATTTCAGCCTTTTTCAGAGAAATATGAAGATCGTTATTTTCAAGATGCTTCTTTTCTCTGAAAAGCTTGTAGGGAGTATCGCAATGAAGATCAAAAAGCTTCATAAATTATGAGCGGCGCACCGCATTTTCCATATGTACGATTTTGAGAACCTTATATTTTTCGGAGTCGGGCTTTAAGTAGACCTCGATAACGTCGATTCTCGGCTGAAGTCCAGCCGTCTCCTCACGATTTCTGCGAAGATATTCCTCGGCTGCGGCAATCAGCTTCTTTTGCTTCATAAAATCAACCGCAGCGGCAGGTCTGCCATATCTGTGGTAGACGTTCGGGTATTCGCTTCTGGTTTTAACCTCGGCAAAAATTATATGAGTATCGTTTTTTGCAATAATGTCAGTTTCAAGGTGATTCATGCGCACGTTTCGTCCGACAATAGTGAATCCCTTTCCGCAGAGAAAGGATGCTGCGCTTTGTTCTCCCTTTTTGCCGAATCCCTTACTGTCCATCAGCCTCAGCCTCCCGCATTTCGGAAAGCCAGCCTTCAAGCTTTTCTCGGTCTCTCTCGAGGAATGAAAGAAATGAGCGTCTGTGCTCGGGACAGGGGCCATTTGCGTATACAGCAAGCTTGTGAGCCTTTGTAGGGTAGCCCTTGTGCTTTTTAAAGCCGTACTGAGGGTATTGGGCGTCAAGCTCCATACAAAGCCTGTCACGGGTAACCTTGGCAAGAATAGATGCTGCAGCAATAGACTGGCTGGTAGCATCTCCGCCGATAATAGCCTTTGCAGGCTGCAAAAATCCGCGGTTTATATTTCCGTCAACAAGAACGAAGTCGGGCTGAATGGAAAGTCCCGCAATGGAGCGGCGCATAGCCTGGAGACTTGCCTCGAGGATGTTTATCTCATCAATTTCCTCGGGAGTTGAAAGAGCTATGGAGTAGCAGAGAGCCTTTTCGCAAATCTCATCGAAAAGCTTTTCTCTTTTTTTCTCCGTAAGCTTTTTGGAGTCGTCAAGACCGGGGATAACGATTCCGTCGGGCAGAATACAGGCAGCGGCAACTACGGGACCTGCAAGAGGTCCGCGGCCTGCCTCATCTGTACCGCAGACGTATTTTACACCGTCAACCTTAAACTGATCGTCAAATGAATAATCAAGCATTGTTGGGCCTTTCGAGAGAAAGTCTGCCGATCTTTGCGCTTCTGAATTCCTCAAGAAGCATAAGAGCAGTTCTCTCTGTGTTAATGTCTCCGCCGCTTACAAGGAAGCCTCGCTTCTTGCCTACTGCGCAGAGAAGATCGTAGGAGTCAAGCTCTGCAAGGTCCTCTGCAACCAGCTTGTAGCGTGCGCAGAATTCATTGGGATAAAGATCGTAAAGTCTCTTTGCGAGGATCATTCCGATCTCTTCAGTGTCAAGTATCTGATCCTTGATAGCTCCTGTTGCCGCAAGGTTTTCGCCTGTGAGGCGGTCCTCGAACTTAGGCCAGAGAACACCGGGCATATCAAGAAGGTCGAAGCCCTGGTTGGTTGTAACCCACTGCTTATCAACGGTTACACCGGGGCGGTTTTCAACCTTAGCCTTCTTCTGTCCGGAAAGCTTGTTAACAAGGGATGATTTACCTACGTTGGGAATACCGACGATCATAGCCTTGAGCTTTCTGCCGGTCATACCCTTTTCCTCAAACTTACGAACCTTCTCAATAAGGATAGTCTTAACCGCATCACCTATTTTTGTAAGGTTTTCGCCTGTAATACAGTCAATGGGGAGAGCATACTTTCCCTGCTCCTTATATGCAGCAACCCACTGCTTTGTTACTGCAGGGTCTGCAAGGGAGGCCTTGTTAAGAAGAGTAAGAGTGGGGCGGGATTCGCAAAGAGATGCGATCTCGGGGTTTTTTGAGCTTCCGGGGATTCTTGCATCAAGAAGCTCGATAACAATATCAACATTTCTTATGTTTTCCGAGATCATACGGCGGGTTTTCGCCATATGTCCGGGAAACCACTGTATCTGATTCTGATTAGAGGGCATAGTTCACCTCATTAGTCATTATAGGGATTTTCAAAGATTGTGAAATCAGCAAAGGGTAGAATTCGAATAAGTGCTTTACCGAAGATACATCTTTCGTCAACAACGCCAACGAGAGAGCTTCGGCTGTCTGTGGAGTGGTTTCTGTTGTCTCCCATTACAAAAACGTAGCCCTCGGGAACAACATACTGTCCCGTTGCACTTGCATATTCCTCGTTTTTGATATAGGGCTGATCAAGCACCTTGGATGTGCCGTCAGCTGCAGTAACGGTAACCGTACCGTCTCGGGAGATCTCTACGGATTCACCGCCCACAGCGATAACTCTTTTTACAAGAGGCTCGCGAAGCTGGGGATTCTGAAGAGAGGTGTTCTGGAGAACAACGATATCGCCGCACTCAGGCTCATAGAAAAGATCGGAAACAACGAGATACTGATTTTCGAAAAGAGTATCCTCCATTGATTCGCCCTGAACCTTTGTAAGGCGGAAGAAAAGAGCAAAAACAACTATGATGCATGAGATACAGATTGCAAATACCTCAAGAAAATCAAAGAGCCAATTAATCTTTTCTCTTGCACCCTTGGAGGGCTTTTCATCACCTTCATCAGTAACATAGTATGCACCGTTCTCCATCTCATCAAAGAGCTCGTTAAGGGGCGCATATCCGGAAAACAGCTCGTTGTCTGTAACGTCGTCTGCAGCGGGAATATCAATGATCTCGTCAACGATTTCCGGTGTTTCAACGGGCTCGTCGGGAAGGAAGATCTCCTCATCCTCATAATCCTCGGCCTTTGTAAGAATCGTTTCAAAGGGAGAGGGAGCTGCGGGAGGAGCCTCTGCAGCACTGTTGCTTTTAATGACAGGGATATCTCTGTCTGTATGCATTGCGGAAATCGCCGAATGACGCATTCTGCCGGTTACGGCAGGCTCTTTCTCAGGTGCAATGCTGACTCGCATCATACCAAGGGCGATCTCGCGCTTTTTATTTTCAAGTTCTTCGGGAGTAAGATCGTATTCGGGAGGGAAGTAGCCCCTAAGCTCCTCATAGATATTATCATTTCCCATAGAGTGGCTCATTTGGTTCATTCCTTTCGCGGCTTTGCTGGCAAAGCTCAGTCGTTAAACATAATGTCAAGAAGAGTGCTGCCGTCGACTACAACAACGCCTGTCTCTCTTGAAGTATCCTCGTTAAAGGTTTCGGGGCCCTTCCCATCCTTTTTGCTGTCGTAGATAAAGAAGGGAACGTGCTCAGAGGAATGAGTTCTGATTTCGATGGGGGTAGGATGGTCGGGGAGAACCATGATCTTGAAATCCTCTCCGCTTTCCTTAAGATATTCGTAAACGGGCTTCAGGATAAGTGTGTCGATTTTTTCGATGGACATAACCTTGTTTTCGATCTCACCGCGGTGACCGCACTCATCGGGACCTTCAACGTGAACGTAAACGAAGTCGCAGCCCTCGGAGAAGCACTTGATAGCTGCGTTTGCCTTGCCCTCGTAGTTTGTGTGGCAGTTTCCTGTTGCACCCTCAACGTCGATAACGTCCATTCCGGCACAGATACCGATACCCTTGATAAGGTCAACTGCGGAGATGATAGCACCTCTCTTGCCCCACTTGTCAGAGAAGGAGGGGAGAGCAGGCTTTGTACCGGGGCTCCAGAGCCAGGGAGAGTTTGCAGGGCGAAGGCCGCGAGCCTTACGTGCCTGGTTTACGGGATGATCCTTGAGGATCTCATAGCCCTTCTTCTGGAATTCGAGGAAAGCCTCGCCGCCGTTTTCAGCCTTGGGGAGATAGTCGCCGATTCTCTGACCGATGATGTCGTGAGGACGGTCAAAGGGATACTTGGAATCAGCATTCTTCCAAAGGAGACAGTGGCGGTAGGAAACGCCTGTGTAAAGACGCTTTATCTCATCGCAAAGACCCTCGTTGAGAGCCTTGATAAGCTGGTCTGCTTCCTCTGTTGTGATCTCATCAGCAGAGTGGTCAAGCATGATGCGGTCCTCGTAGTTTTCCTCGTCCTCGGAGAGGGTAACAACGTTGCAGCGGATAGCAGTATCGTCGTCTGCCATTGTGAGACCCATGCTCATAGCCTCGAGAGGGGAGCGGCCCTTGGAGTAAACGAGAGGATTGTATGAAAGAATAGCAAGATTTGCAGTATCGCTCTCAGGTACCATAGTAACGGGCACGTTGAGAGAAACTCCGCAAACGCTCTTTTCGCAAAGGGAGTCCATGTTAGGCTTTACGGCAGCCATCATGGGAGTTTTGTTGTTAAGCTGAGGAATGGGACGGTCAGCCATACCGTCGGGGATAAGTACAAAGTATTTCATTGGTATGCCTTTCGGGGATTATGATATACCGTATAAACGGTTTAGTTCAAAAAATATAAATTCATAATATTCTACCACAACGGCTTGAAATTTACAACTGTTTTTGATATTATATTTAAAGAAAGAAACAGATATTTTGGGTGAAATTTCATCGGTGAGAAAAAGATGAAAAAAAGATGAAAAAAACTTGAAATATTTTGAAAAAACACTTGCAATCGCAAAAAGTTTGTGGTATGATTACTAACTGTATGAGATTGGTCACGGAAGCACCCTCTCAGGCTGAAGTGACGCTTTGAATTTTAATCAGGAGGACAAAATAATGCCTAACATTAAAAGTGCAAAGAAGCGTGTAAAAGTTACTGCTACAAAGACTCTTAGAAACAAGATGTTCAAGAGCCAGATGAAGACAATCATCAAGAAGTTCTACGCAGCTGTAGAAAGCGGCGACAAGGCAGCAGCTATGGCAGCATACAAGCCTGCAGTAGTTATTATTGACAAGGCTGTAAAGCGCAATATCATTCACAAGAATGCGGCAGCTCACAAGAAGAGCCAGTTCGCAGTAGCTATCAACAAGATGGCATAAGCTAAGAAAAAATAAGACACCTTTTTGCCTGCTCCGCAAAAAGGTGTTTTTTCTTTCTATTTATGAAAACTCCCTTCCATAGGTTACTATGGAAGGGAGTTTTTTTTTTTATAGCTCTTTGATATGACCTGCAAGATATCTCTTGAGAATGTTATTATCAACAGCATTGAGAGTGCCGTCGGAATTTAAGTCGGAGTAAGAGGCGATTTCACCGGTGGGTGCAGACATTTTTCCTGCAATGATTCTCTTCATAATGTTGGAATCCTTTGCATTGACCTGCATGTCGAAGTCAGCATCACCCTTAATAGCATTTTTCAGCTTGTAGGACCAGGATACCTCTCCCGCAGGAGTGTGCCAGTAGCGCATTCCGTCGTAAGTACCCATGCTGATTATAACAGTATCACCCTTGTTGACGCCAACGGAGAAGTATGCTCTGTCAGTGTTGTCTGTGAACATATTCGAGGTAGAATAGCCTGTATTGGTGTTCATAATGGAGTATACCCAGCCGTGGGTTGTTGCCCCCTTAAACTCAAAGCTGAGAACTCCTGTCTTTGATGCAGTAAAGCTGTAATATATCTGTCCTGTGCTTTCGTCCGTAAACTTTGTTGTCATATGAGTAGTCAGGGCATTGTCAGAAAGCTTCACGGGATTGTCAAAGGTTCCCTCGGGATTTAAAAATGAAAGATCGGAAACGAGAATAATATCGATGTAATTCTCCTCGCTGTTGGGGTTAATAACCTCAAAATCTCTGCCTGCCTTAGAGGAAAGCGGAACGGTTATAATACCGGAGGCATTGGGATAATAAAGCTCATTGCCGTATTTCACGTGAACGTCGTGAGCAGTTTCGCCATCCTTATTGTACGCACTTGCAACAACGTAGGTGTTTGTGCAGCTTGCAGCGTTAAAGAAAAGACTGCCGTTCTTTTCTATAGTGCATGAGGAAAAGCCGATGGGATCGCATTCAAGATTATAGGGATCGGCTGATGTTCCGCTGCCCGAAAGCTCTGCCTGTGCAGCGGAAAGCATAAGAACGAAGGTGACGTCGTTTGTTTTTCCGTAATTTACAGCCTCAAGTATATTTGCAGAGCCGTCCGTCGTAAAGGTAAGAATGCCATCCTTGTCAGGCTTATAGAACTTTTCACCGTAGTTGATATTGAAGGACTTGTAGACCTGACCCGAGGGGGTGAATGCCATACATGTTACGGTAGAGTTATTATAAACGTCAAGGGCGAAGAGTTTGCTGTGATCACTGTGATTTATGCCGTCGATCTCGCAGAAATTTCCGTAGGGATTGTTGTAAACAAGGTTGTAGGGGCAGTAGTCGTAGCCAAGGGCACGTTTAACAAGGGATTCATCCTCAAAGTAGAAAAAGCAGAAGAGATGAGCGCTTTCCTCGTTAACCTCGGTGTCCCCGAAAAGATAATATCCAAGCTCGCGGTCTTTGTCATACCAGCCGTTGGCATTTCCCACTGATTTTACGATGCCTGCGAGATGGGTGTCGTAAGGATAAATTCCGTGCACGGGGTCTGCATAATATGCATATTCAAGATACATATTGGATTCATCGTATTTTGAACGGTATTCTCCGCTTGACGTATACGTATAATAGCGCAGCATTCCGCTTGATGCCATATTGTAAAGGTTTACGTAGGGAGTGTTGAAAATATCAATGTAGAGAACGGGGCCGTCAATGCTGTCAAGATGGTAGAGACCGCGATTGTCCCTGACAACGGTGTGAGGCTGAGTCACGTCAACGTATGTGCGGGTTGCCTTTTCATTAATGATGAAATCATACTTTTTGTAACCGTAGTGGACGGGATTGGAAAATTTGTCCTTCAGGTATTGGGGGATGGAATAGTCGGACTGCTTCTGAATGGTCAGGGAAAAGCTTTCCTTTCCCGTAACACCGATGAGGTATGTCGCACCAACTGAGGTAACGGTAAAGGTGTATGAATTTGTTGTTTGGTTGTAATTTGTGCTGTCAGTATTGTCGTAGCGATAACCAACAGTACCGCAATAGCTTCTCAGCCTTGCGCTTTTGTCGTTGGAGGTAACCCTGTAGGTACCGAGCTCCGCCTCAGAGGATACGGAAAAATAGAATATGGAAACCGTGTCAGGGTCATCTACAGTAAGAAAATTGTCGCCTACGGTAAGGTATTCTCCCGTAAGAACGCTGTCCGAATATGCAAAGCAGGGAATTATCCCGCCAAATGCAAGAACAAGGGAGAGAAGAATTATAAATATCTTTTTAATGTTCATATCGACTTTCCTTTGGATTGATTTTTATCATTATAGCAAGCAGGGAAACAAATATCAATAATAAAGGCGCAAGTGTAGTCCGAAAAGGCACAATTGCATTGAATTTGGCAAGAGCTGAAACTGAACCGGGTGAAATAGTTATGACTTAAATAAATTTATCGTACCTAAATTTTCAGGTTTCGTCGAAATGCATTTCGACGCTCACGGTCGTTTCTGACTTTTAAAATTCAAGCGAGTTCAGCGCCACGGTCTAAAAACAGTCCACCGGACTGTTTTTTGCCTGTCGTACCGACATAGGCACGACTTTTCGATTCCAGGTGGAATTTGTTCCACCACATAAATAAAACCGACCACAAGGGTCGGTTTTATTTATGTGCGAAAGAGCAGTATAACGGTGCGTAAATGGAGGTAAAAAAAGCGATTAGGTGCGTAACTGCGCCGTTCAACAAATTGGAATTTGGCTAACTGTTGCAGTTACCAGTCTACCGCAATGTCAACTGTTTTATTATACACGGTAATGAACGGGTAGGAATGGTCGTTATGTTTGAAAAATACCCATTGTTCTTGTTCATCATCAAAATAGTGATAACCATTTTTTATAAACAGTTCAATCTTTATGCCGTTGTCTAAAACAATGGCAACATCGTTCAAAGCGGCGACGTTCACAGATGTTACCATACCGCCTACTATTTTAGCTCTGTTTTGTTCAATAAAGTACCATTCATCATTGTTTTCTTCTGTTTCACCATCCCAACTTTGGTAATCCAAAGTAGTTACAAGAATATCATTATCGCAAATGATGCGAGTAAGGCACTGGGCGTGGAGTTCATACTTTTCAAAACTGAACATCATCATTTCACATGTCATATTTAGTGCATCTAATTGCTTTCCAACGATTGTTTGTAGATGTTCATTCAATTTAGCTTGGTAATCCATAGTACCTCCTCGTCAAATTCGAGTTTATCGAACAATATTATATCATAAAATCTTGCGTTTTCAATGATATATCGCTTGCGCGATATGATATACGGCGTTGCCGTATGATATATTTGCTTTGCAAATATGATATAATATCCGTTCCCATCATACGCGAAGCGTATATCATCTGCGAAGCAGATATCATACCCGCAGGGTATATCATCCGTGACCGAAGGGAACG
>JAZRRC010000062.1:0-4892 GCA_045650355.1 Candidatus Avispirillum sp.
GTAACGGGTCGATGTGGGCATCGACCCCTACGAATAACCAATTGGATTTCAATAGAACGCTTGACAAGGGTACACAACTTGTGTATAATCAAAGTGAAGGTACACAGATTGTGTACCGGTTATATGATGGAGGGGATAATATGGGCACCGGTGAATGTATTAAAGATTTGCGTCATTTATCAAATATGTCACAACAGAGTTTTGCGAGATTCTTGGGAATACCTGTTGGAACTTTGCGAAATTGGGAGCAAGGGATTGCCAATCCTCCCGAATACGTCGTTCAAATGATAATAAATACTATATTGAGGGATAAAATGATTAATCTTGAAACACTACAGTTTATAAAAGCTATGGATTTTTTGGCTAAACTTTCTAAGAATGGTATTGAAGAATTTGGGAAAGCAACGAGCGATAATATTGACTATATGGTTTTCTATGACGAAAAAAATGACAATAAAGTAATATTACAGGCTTGTGTAATAGATGATGAGGATTGTTATCATCACGATATTGCTGGGTATTTTGAAAATAATGAGTATTCAGCAAAAGTGAAGTTTGGTTATGAAGGCGAAAAATACATATGCGTTACATTGGCTACCAGCAACAAAGAGATCTTTATCCAAGATGGAGAATGGGATTTTGATCAGATATATTTGTAATTCTCATATAATCGGTTGATGAAAAACGATCTTCTTGCAAGGCTCAGGGACGGAGAGCCTTTGACTATGCGAGAGCAGGTCGTGCTGACGGCACGGCTTTCCTATCCTGCGATTCTCGCCCAGCTTTCGTCTATTATAATGCAATACATAGATGCCGCTATGGTGGGCAGGCTCGGTGCGGATGCTTCCGCATCCATCGGTCTTGTTTCCTCAAGCACCTGGCTCTTCAACGGAGTCTGCATGGCGGCGGTGACGGGCTTTTCCGTACAGGCGGCTCAGGCTATCGGTGCAAAAAACTCAAAAAGCGCACGAAGCGCTGTAAAAAGTGCCTTTCTAATAGCCTTTGCATTCAGTATTCTTCTCAGCGCTATCGGTATGGCCATAAGCGGAATACTTCCCCGCTGGCTTTCCCAGGGTGCGGACATTGCCGCTGACGCTTCCCGCTACTTTTTTGTTTATGCCCTTTCCCTGCCCTTTATTCAGCTGAACAATATTGCGGGCGGAATGCTTCAGGCAAGCGGAAATATGAAAATTCCCTCGGCTTTGCACGTTGTGATGTGCGCTCTTGACGTTATTTTCAATATGATCTTTATTTTCCCCACCCGTCAGTGGTACGGCATAACCGTACCCGGCTTCGGAATGGGAGTTACGGGTGCTGCTGTGGGCACTGCACTTTCCTACGTTGCGGTAGCTGTAATAATGCTTTTGTATATGCTTCTTCGTTCTCCCGACTTAAAGCTCAGGCGGGGCGAAAGGCTTCCTGTCAACCGTGAGCAGATACTGAAGGGTATAAGGATCGGTCTGCCTATAGCCATAGAGCAGATGATAATGTGCTCCGCATACGTGGCATCCACGAAAATCGTCGCCCCCATCGGCTCCGTTGCAATTGCGGCAAACTCCTTTGCCATAACGGCTGAGAGCCTTTGCTATATGCCCGGCTACGGCATCGGAAATGCGGCAACCACTCTTATCGGTCAGTCTGTGGGAGCCGGACGCCGTGATCTGACAAAGCGACTCGGCTGGATAACCACCCTTTTCGGCATGGCTGTGATGACGGTCTGCGGAATTTGTATGTGGTTCTTGTGCCCCTACGTTGTAGGACTCCTGTCCCCCGATAAGGACGTAGTCCGTCTTGCTGTTTCCGTTCTACGAATCGAGGTGTTTGCAGAGCCTATGTATGCCGCCTCCATCGTTGCTCTGGGAGTTTTCCGGGGAGCCGGAGATACCTTTGCCCCCAGCTGCATGAGCTTTATCAGCATGTGGGCGGTGCGAATCACCCTTGCCGCCATCCTCACGCCCCATTTCGGACTTTACGGCTACTGGATCGCAATGACCGCAGAGCTTGTATTCCGAGGCACCATCTTCCTCATCCGTCTCGCAGGCGGAAGATGGATGAAGGAAGGGAGAAACGGTCGCTTTTTGGTGCGAAAATAAAGATAGCAATAATCTAACATCACTTTTTTCGCACTCCGCTTCGCAAAGCGAAGCCAAAGAAAGCAAAAAACGAACGGCGCTCCGCAAAAAACTTTAAAAATGGGTAATAAGAAAGACTATGCGAGTGCATCAAATGATGGTTTGCGTAGTCTTTTTAAAAATATAAAATAAAATCCATTTCCGCCAAAGCGGAAATGTACCTTCACTTTTGCGAAGCAAAAACATCACATTCCCCGAAGGGGAATACATCACGTTTGCCGAAGGCAAATACATCACTCGCACGAAGTGCGAACATCACTTTCCCAATAAGAAAAGCACCCCGAAGGGTGCTTTTTTTATTGGGAAATCTATAAGCCGGGTTCTGTATTCAGCTGCCATCTATCTCGAACATACATTGCTGTATGTCTCCAGCCACCCGCAGAGAAGTGTCGGGCAGACACAGACCGAAGTCTCTCTGCATACGGTGTTGCACCGGATAGGGTTTACATTTGCACACAGTTGCCTGTCGTGCCGGTGAGCTCTTACCTCGCCTTTCCATCCTTACTAAGTCGACAAAGCCGACTTAGCGGTCTATTTCTGTTGCACTTTCCCGGAGGTTACCCTCGGCGGACGTTATCCGTTATCCTGCCCTGTAGTGCCCGGACTTTCCTCACTCTAATACCTTTCGGCAACATAGAGCGCGGCAGCCCAACTTCCCGCAAAGTATTTTACATTTAAATGTCGCTTCTGTCAAGCTTTTTGTCGTCTTTATTTTTGAAGGAGAAGCCGTTTCCGTTAACCTCGCTGACTCTCGTTACGATCATGAACGCAGTGGGGTCAACGTCAAGGATGAGTCTCTTTGCACGGGCGAGCTGACGGGTGGAAATGATAGTCATAACCATCTCGCAGGGCTCTCCTGTGAGACCCTTTCTTGAGGAAATGAGGGTGATACCGCGCTGCATATCTGTAAGGATTGCGGCACGAACCTCTTCCATGTTGTTGCTGATGACGGAGATCTGGATCTTTTCGTTACCCATTACCATTACCTGGTTGATAACGAAGGAGTTGATAACGATCATAACAACGCCGTAAAGCACGTGGGTCAGGTCGCTCTTGATAAGCTGAGTTGCGATGATAACAACGTCAAAGCAAAGAAGAGTTGTTCCGACGGGGGCGCCTGTCAGCTTATTGATAACGAGGGGAGGAATATCCATACCGCCTGTAGATGCGCCGGTGCGTGCTACGATACCGATGGAAACACCGATAATAAGACCGGAAACCGCAGCATTGAGAATAAGGTCGTTGGGAATGAGCGCATTCTGTGCAAACATCTTCTCAAAAATGCCGAGGAACATAGGATAAAGCACGGTGCTTGCCGCAGTAGTAATGGCAAAGCGCTTGCCGATAACAACGGCGCCCAGGATATAAAGGGCAACGTTTATGGCAAATACGATATAGGAGACCTCAATAGGCCATCCCTCGGGAATGAATTTTTCAAGGAAAATGGAGATACCGGTAACACCGCCTACAACGATGCCTGTGGGCATAACAAAGGCGGCAACAGCAAATGCATAGAGGGCATTGCCGAGAACAAGAATGACTGAATTGGCGATAGCCATCAGTATTTTTCTTCTTTTAGAAACAGAAACGTTCATACTTCCTCTTAATATACAAAGATTTTATACCTCTAATATACCACTCAGCGCATTTTTTGTCAATCGGGGTCGAGGGGGAATTAACTATTTATTGCAAGTTTTTATTCTTTTCGCACATCGGGGGCGGTATGATAAATGAAAAGTATGAAAAGGCGGTTCGGTTTATGAAGAGATACACAGTATTTTTAATTGCTTTGGCCTTGATTTTATTCCTTTGGGGATGCAAGGGAGAGGGGGAGAAGGTGATCCGGGAGCGGGAAAGGAGCTCATATGATTTTCTGATAATGACCCTGTCGGGAGGAATAGAGGAGCAAACGGCAAGGATGGTAGGCGCAGAGCTTGAGGACATGGGTTATACCTGGGCCCTGAAAACAAAAAAGCCGGAATATATTCCGAAAGAGATAAAGGGAGCAGTTTTTGTTGGGATTGAGAGCATGGATATCGGGGATTTTCCGTCGGTAAGATGTACTTTCGATATGAATGCAAGAGGAGATGAAAACACCCTGTCCCCCTGTCTTTCCTCGGGGGAAATGGCAAGGGCGGCAACCCTTCTTCTGGCAGATGCACAGCATTTCACGGTGTTTTCCGCAGAAAAGGGTGCAACGGACGTGCAGGATGCATGCGACGTTTTTGATCTTTGCGGAGTTGATTACAGAGCGGAGACGCTGGAGGAGGGAGAATTTGCTCAGTGCTTCAGCATATCTGAAAAATGGGGCAGCGATGCCCTGCTTCTTCCCTCTGCTGAGCTGAGCGGAAGAGGAGTTGAGCTTTTCGGCGCAGAATGTGCGGTTTTTGCCGTGGGAGAGGGAGAGCCTGTCAGGGGAGCACTTGCCAGCTTTTGTATTGATACGGAAAAGCTTGCCCGTGATACGGCACGGCTTTTAGTATCCCGTGTAACGGGGGAGGAGGTCTTAATGCATACGGAGAGCTATTATATCCTTTGCCTCGACCGTGCTTTATGCGAAAAATACAGCGCAGATATTACCGCAGCGAGCGAGGATTTCAAAGTGGTTCTGGTAGACTGATAACATCCCGATAAATTCGGGTTTGTCGAGGAGGGGAGACGGTCGCTTTTTTGAAAAAAAGCTCCGCAAAAAACTTTAAAAAAGAGTTCACTAAAGTTATCTTTAGTGAACTCTTTTAAGCCCTTACAGGGCTTTTCTTC
>JAZRRC010000063.1:0-5402 GCA_045650355.1 Candidatus Avispirillum sp.
GGTCGATGTGGGCATCGACCCCTACGAAACACCAATATCGTTTTGATTCGTGTGCAGATATACGGGCGAGCAATGCTCGCCCCTACATAGTTTGAGAAAAATTTGAACAAAACAAAATGGCTACGGGAAAACCCATAGCCATTCTTTTTTTGAAGTTTTTTGAAGTGCAGAAACTTTTTTACAAAAAAGTTTTTGCAAATTCCGTATCTCTCTATCACTTCTTCACAGCCTCGAGGCAGTTGATCTTGACGCCTTTTTCGGAGAAGTTGCGTTCGTATTCTGTCATGATGTTTTCAGCCGCTCTCTCGCTTGCGTGGAGGTCGCGGGAAACGAAGGTAAGCTCGAAGCCTTCTTCGTTTTCAACAGATTCGAGAGAGAAGTCGAAAAGCTCAACGTTGTCTGTCTTGAAGCAGAAGCGTCCGCCGGGGGCGAGGAGCTTTAAATATCTCTTGAGAAAATCGGGGTGGGTGAGACGGCGGTTTGCGTAGCCGTTCTTTGTCCAGGGGTCGCTGAAGTTTGCATAGATAGTATCGAGGCTTCCTTCCTCAAATATCTCGCAAAGGCCTGTAGCGTCGCAGTTCATAAAGCGAACGTTTCCGCGGTCCTCCATGGGAATATCCCAAGCTTCGCCCTGGTAGATAGTGCCGTCGGGTGCCTTCCAGCCGCCGTGGCTGTCAAGGCTTCCAAGCTCACGGGATACCGCGTACTTCTCAGCGGCAACGACGATAACGTCGTCAACTCGCTCCATTGCAATGTAATTGCAGTGGGATTCCTTTTTGGAGAGGGCGCAGATGAAGTCACCCTTGCCGCATCCTATCTCGAGGCGGAGGGGCTTTTTTTCTGCAAAAGCGGTCTTATATTCGTTTCCTGTCACAAATAATGCCGAAAGTTGCGAAAGTCTTTCGCCGCCGCGGCGTTTTTTTCTCATTCTCATATTGAAATACATCTTTCTTTTTGATAAAATATAGTTACTATCGAGAAGTATATCATAAACCATTGCAAAAATCTATATTTTTCGAAAATTTCACAAATGAAGGGAGGACAATGCTGTGGATGTAAAGACATTTGCCACGCTTTTGTCAAGAGAGCTTGTTTCGCGCGGTATACCTAAAGAGCTTGCGGTCAAGCACGCCGTCAGCCTTGTCAGAACCTTTGACGAGGAGGACCTTCGAGAGATCTCCTCATATACGTCCGCATCGGAGTTTGAGGACCTTTCCGACAGCCTTTGTGACCTTATAAAGAACAAAGAGCTTTCCGGCAAGAGAGCAGTAACAACTCCTGCGGTTCCGAATCCCACTATCGAGTTTCCCGATGACGACGTTCGTGTTGCAACGGGAGCTTTTCCGAGGGTAACGAAGGATCAGCCTGCTGTGCCTGACAGCGCAACGAAGGAGATCCCCGTTATGCCACCGAGAGGTCAGGCAAGCGCTTTGGACGGTGCAACAAAGGAAATACCTGTTATCCCCCCTAAGGGTCAGACGACTGTTTCCGATGCTGCCACCAGAGAGATTCCCGTGGTGCATGCCGTGCCTACGGATGCCACGATTGAGATGCCTGCCGTTACAGGTCATGCCCCGGTGACAGTGCCTGACGGAGCAACGAGAGAGATACCTGTTGTTCCTGCTGTTCCCGATGGAGCAACGAGAGAAATACCTGTTGTTCCCGCCGTACCTGACGGTGCAACAAGGGAGATTCCCGTTGTCGGTGCTGCATCTTCCGATTCTATGAAAACAAGAGAGTTCCGGATTGATCCCGATCCCTCTGACGATGCTACCCGAAGCTTTCCTATGATAAAGACCTCGGATATCAGTCTGCATACAGACAGCGATATGACTGTGGTTAATATCCCCATTCCCCATAACGAGCCCGAGGAAGAGCCTCAGGAGATATATCTCGATGAGGAGACCGAGGAGGAAAAGCCTGAAAAAACTGTGCTGACAAAGCGAGGAAAGGCGTTCTTCTGGGGAATTGCCGTTGCAACAAGCCCTGTAACGATTCTTATATCCCTTCTTGTGCTTTCAGTTTTTGCACTCGGCATCGTTGCGGTCTGTGCTTTCATCGTTATGACTCTCCTTCTCGTTTGCGCTGAGGCGGTCCTTGGAAGCGGACTTACCCTTGTCGGCATAATTTACGGTGCAATTGAAATAATTTCGGGAAATCCGGGTATAGGTATTTATGAGATCGGTCTCGGCATCTGCTGCGGCGGTCTTGCCCTTTGCCTCGGTATCCTTACATACAATCTTGCAGTTCTCGGTCTGCCCTATATTTTAAAGCAGCTCCTCACCTTTGAGGGCTACTGCCTTAAAAGAGTGGGCCCCATGCTGGAGCGCTTCAGAGAGGAGTGTAACAGACTGTGAAAAAAAGATCAAAGGTATTTCTTATAGTTTCCGCCATTATATTCGGTGTCGGTCTTATAATCTGCCTTGTCGGTGCCCTGGTTGCTGGGTCTGACGGGGAGCAGATATACTCTACGAAAATCGGAGAGGACCGTGGCTACGTTTATAATTTCGGAGACGGAAAGACAGATAAGATAAAAATCAGTATCACAGATGCAGACGTTAATATCTACGGCGGCAGCGAAAAATCCTGCGTTGAGGTTTTGAACTTCAATGAAAATCTTTGCAGCTATTCGGGAAATAACGCCATGATAACCTTCCGTGAGGCAACTCAGGTGGACGATATCACAGGCATCTGGGAAAGCGGCCTTTCCTTCAAGGGCCTCAGATATATTCTTCGTCCCGTTCCTGCGGATAAGCAGAAGACAGTCAATATCTACCTTGAAAGCGAAGAGCAGGTAAAGGCCTTTGATATTAAGCTTAAGCGCGGCACGGTAACGGTGAAGGATTTAAGCACTCTTGCAGATTATAATATTTCCCTTGAAAGCGGAAAGGTTATATTTGATAACGTTTCAACGGAATCAAGCATTGACGTTGAAGCATCGGGAGATATTTCAACAGACGTAATATTCAACGGTGTCAGCGCAGATATGATGACCCTCAATGCCAACAGGGCAAAGTTCACGGCAGATAAGGCAACCTTTGGCGAATGTGAGATGAACGTCACTGTCGGCAGCGCAAGCTTTGAGTTTGTACCCAAGGCGGAGCAGTACACCGTAGAGATAGCAACAAAGGGAAAACTGACTGTTGACGGAGGCATTTATCCCGACAGATACACATATCCCGATGTTGAGGATTCGGGCAAGGATGAGCCTGATGAGGAGATTCCCGTATCAAGCCTGAAGATAGCAGGCGATGATTTCTCCGTTAATCTCGTAACTCCCGAAAAAGAAAAAGCAGAAAATCAGACAGAACAAGGTTAATAAAATGGAATACAAATTCAGAACAAGAGGCGTGTGCGCCTCTGAGATCACCTTCGAGCTTGAGGACGGCATCGTAAAGAACGTTGCCTTCAGAGGCGGCTGCAACGGCAACCTTAAGGCTATTGCAAAGCTTGTTGAGGGTAAAAATGCTCTTGAGATCGCAGATCTTCTCGAGGGTAACACCTGCGGATTAAAAAACACATCCTGCGCAGATCAGCTTTCTATCGCTTTGAGAAAGGCGATGGCTGAGTAAGGAGTGTTCCGACCTTGCGAGGTCGGGAAGGGGTGGCACCCCCTTCACCCCCGCTGTGCGGCAAAAGGTGTTTCGCCACTGCGGTGGCGACAAGGGCTCCGCGCCCTTGACTGCACAACCTTTTGAAAAAGGTTGACGAAAACTTTAATAAGAAATAACATCTATTTAAAGTTTTTTGAGAGTGCAGAGAACTTTTTTACAAAAAAGTTCTTTGCAAAAATTTCCATTCGTATATTTTTAAGGAGGGCGGCGAGAGCCGCGTTTACCGAAATGTATAATATCAAAACAGCAAATGCAAACATTGAGCTTCGTGCCATCGAAGCGGGAATCTTCCGTGTGCGTATTTCCGCAAACGATGAGTTCCCTGAGAGCCTTCTCTCCAAGTACAACATTCTTCGCGAGAGCGGTGAGTGCCAGTGCGCAACATTCGACGGAAATACTCTTTCCTGCGGCGCATTCTCTCTCACAGTTGACGGCGAGTCTGTAGTTCTTGGCGGCACAAAGGCACCCGTTAAGTTCACATACGACGGCTTTGAGGGCAAGGCTTACAAGAACAAGGGCTTTACTCTCGGCATCTCCCTTGATGACGAGGAGCGTATCTTCGGTCTTGGTGACGAGTCCCGCGATCACATTGCTCGCCGTGGCACAGTTTCCCGTATCGACATCAGAAACATCGCTTCCTACGGTCCTATCCCCTACATCATGTCCTCCAACGGCTGGGGTGTGCTTCTCAACTGCACATACGCTTCCGTTTTCGACATCGGTGCAGCTGACAAGAACCTTATCTCCATTGCCGCTCACAAGGGTATCGTAGACTTCTATATCTTCGCTCCCGAGTCCGGTAAGCTTGCAGATATCCTCGAGCTTCACGGCCGTGTTGCAGGTAAGCCTATCATGATGCCTAAGTTCGCATACGGCTATACCTTCGTTCTCAACGAGCAGACAAACGCTCGAGAGATGCTTTACGATTGCCTTAACTTCCGCCGTGAGGACATATCCTGCGACATGGTAGGTCTTGAACCCCAGTGGATGACAAAGCATTACGACACATCTATCGACAAGAAGTGGGATGAAGAGCGCTTCTATATTCCCGGTTGGCTTCCTGAAAATCAGTCCGGTCCCGAGACATTCTTCTATGCTCTCCGTGAGATGGGCTTCAAGCTTTCTCTCTGGCTCTGCCAGAACTACGACCTTCTCTGGGAAGAGGAGCGTCAGTGCGGCGAAAGAGCTAAGGAGTTCGGTAAGGAGTATACATACGAGGGCGCATCCATCCTTGACCCCCACTTCGCTTGCCCCATGTACATGGACGGTCTTACAAAGAAGGACATTCCTTGGTTCGACCACCTCAAGAAGTTCTGCGATAACGGTGCATCCAGCTTCAAGCTTGACGGCGCTTTCCAGGTAAACGACCATCCCGACAGACTCTGGGCAGGTAAGTACTTCGACGATGAGGTACACAACGTATATCCCGTAATCTACGTTAAGCAGATGCAGGAGGGCTTCTCCGATCATACAGGTCGCCGTGCCGTTGTTTATACACCTTGCGTATATGCAGGTACACAGCGTTATGCTTCCTCTTGGGCAGGTGATACAGGCGGCGGATACGATACAGTTGTAGCAATGCTCAACTTCGGTCTTTCCGGTCACTCCAACGCAACATGTGACATGGAGGCAACAAGCCTTGAGGGTATCCACTACGGCTTCCTTACTCCCTGGACACAGCAGCTTGGCTGGAGAACATGGAATCAGCCCTGGTTCCTCAGAGACGAGCTTTGCGATGCAATTCGCGAGTACTCTCACATGAGAAACAGCCTCTTCCCCTACATCTAC
>JAZRRC010000064.1:0-11905 GCA_045650355.1 Candidatus Avispirillum sp.
GGTCGCCGTCAACAGTCATGCATCCGTAAATCAAACCGAGGTGGAGAAATCTACCTTGATATTTAACGAACCACTGAACAAAAGCTCAGAAGGCGTCACAGGTTTATCTGTGGCGCCTTTTTGCAATTTTGAACTAAAAAACGAAAGGAATAAATAAAATGACAATTTCAGAAAAGAGCGCATACCTCAAGGGCCTTGCAGACGGTATGAAGCTTGATACAGAAAAGGCAGAGGGTAAGCTTATTGCAGGCCTTCTCGATCTCGTTTCCGATATCGCAACAACTGTTGAAACACTTGACGAGGATTATGCAAATCTTGCAGACTACGTTGATGAGCTTGACTCCGACCTTGGCGACCTTGAGGAGTACGTTTACCTTGAGGACGAGGATGATGACGAGGTAGGCTGCGACGAGTATGAGGACTGCGACGGCGAGTGCGAGGGCTGCTGCGGCTGTGACGACCTTGATGACCTCGAGGCACTTGACGGTGAGGACGTTTTCGACCTTGACGAAGAGGGCATGAGATGTATCATGTGCGAGAACTGCGGAGACACTATCTGCTACGACGAAACACTTGATCCTGCAGACATTATCTGCCCCGCTTGCGGCGAGCTTTGCTGCAAGAGCGAGACTTCAGAATAATTTATACAATTGCATAAAAACATTTTCGCCATATTGCACAAACCGATTTGTGCAATATGGCGAATGCTATTTTTTAGGAAATTTTTAACAATGGAAAAAATAGCGCAAGTTTTTGAAAAGCTATTGACAAAACATCCCTTAAAGTATAGAATTAGTCTATAAAGCTGTAAGTGTGCCTTGAGCACAAGCTTGAAAATTTTATATGGAGGTTTTTTCGGTATGAAAAAAACAATTTCGCTTGTACTTATCGCGATCATGCTCCTTTCCTGCGTAGCATTTGCGGTTCCTGCAAGCGCAAAGGCAACAGCTTCCAATATCGCATATGTAGATGCTCTCTACTTCGAGACAGCTCCTACAATTGACGGTTATATCTCTGAAGCTGAGTGGGGCGCAGCTTCTTTCGAGGTTGAAGCTTGGAACTGTGCAACTACAGACGACACATCCCCTTGGTACGAATTCTTCTATAATAGGCTCTCCGCAACAAACAGAGAAGGTTACGACCTCTTTAAGTACACTGTATGGCTTCGTTGGGACCTCAACAAGTTCTACATTGGTATTAAGGTAACTGATCCTAACGGTCACTCTCTTAAGAACGGTACAACCAACACATGGGATGGTGACGCTGTTCAGATGAGAATCGACAAGGGCGGCGCTAACGCAGCTACAAACGGTAACGACTTTACAGTAACTGCAGACAGAAAGAAGCCCTGGGGCACAAACAATGTTCCTGACTTCCTCTTCGGTTACGTTGAGATCGCAGGCGGCTTCTCCGAGGCATGGGAGAACGTATCCAACAAGGGTATGACATCCTTCTCCAACAACCCCCTCGGTACAGCAGGCTGTGTAGTAGCTCCCGCAGGCAGCAACTACTCTGCTGATACACTTGCCGGTATCACTACATACGAGATTTCTATTCCCTGGGCTTACATCTACAACGGTGAGTACGAGTCCCTCGAGTGGAAGCAGTACTCCACAGGTCGTGATACAGCTACAAAGGGTCCCCGCGGTGCTCTCGGTAAGGAGCTCGGTATGTCCATGGTAGTTCTCAATGACGGTGCTAACGCAACTGCAGGTTGGGACGCATTTATGGCATGGGGTTCCGGTATTTGTGAGGCACATCAGACCGAGGGTGCGCTTGCAGCTTCCGGTTCTAACAGCGTAACACTCGTTGAGACAAAGGCTACACAGACAGCTGGTTACCAGACATATGATCCTTCCTCTCTCCTCGATGCTAAGTTCAGCCAGGACAACATCGATCCCGCAGGCGTATTCTATGACTACCTCAGCGGCGACACAACAAAGTCCAACAAGGTTTCCTACAAGGACCTCTACACAATCACATACGATAACGAAGGCGACCTCTCCAACTGGGGTGCTCCTGAGTACTTCGGTAAGATCAACAACTTCGGTGGCACACACGGTAACGTTCTTGACTATACCGATATGACAGCTGACACTGTTCAGACATACATCGATACACGTGACGGTACAGTAGAGTACCTCTATCCCACATCCTACACATTCGAGTTCGACATCATGTACTCCGATGTTGAGCAGATGGTAGAGGGCTACGGCACTGAGCTTTACAACTGGTTCGGTGGCGCATCCGGCTATGCTTACCAGTGCGGTTACTTCTTCAACGATAACGCATTCAAGGTAGTTAACACTAACGACCCCAACGAAGTTCTTTCCACATATTCCTATGACCTCAAGAAGGGCACATGGTACAACTGGAAGTTCCAGTTCGACAACGAGTCCTGTAACGCTCGTCTCTGGATCGATGACCTTACAACAGAGGCAGATAACGTAGAGAGCGGCACAGCAGGTCAGCTCGGTTATACAAACGAGTGGGGTACACTCGTAGTTAACTCCTGCTGGAGATACTACTACTACTCCACAGAGAAGGCTCTCGAGCAGGGCTGCCTCCTCCTCTTCAGACAGATGAACACAAAGGTTGCATACGATAACGTAAAGATCTATAACTTTGCAAGCGTAGGCAAGTCCTTCGTTGCTGGCGAGTCCTCCGGTTCTATCGGTGGCGGCACAGTTAACAAGCCTGTTCAGGGCGGCGGTCAGGTTGGCACAGGTGATGCTAACAAGGTAGACGGTCTCTGGAACATCCCCGTAACAGTAACAAAGCAGTACCTCTCCGCTACAAAGCTTTCCTTCACAGTTAAGGTAACTGAGGGTACATTTGAAGGTGTTAAGGGTCTCGCAGAAGGCACATACACAGTTGAGGAAATCGCAGCAGGCGAGTACCTCGTAACAATCACAAAGTTTGATCAGCTCAAGGGCCTCAAGGCTGGCGACAAGTTCTTCGACATCGTGATCAAGTCCGATGCAGAGACTGTTGACGAGCTTGGCAAGGCTGTAGCTATCACAGATGCTTACACTTACCAGAACACAGGCGACGGCATGGTATTCATCATCCTCGCAGTAGTAGTATCCGTTCTCGGATGCGCTATCGTAATCGGTAAGAGAAGAAGCGCAGTAAGATAAATTACTGAATTTAATCCTCCCGACACTGTCGGGAGGATTTCTTTTTACCCAATTGTAGTCAATTGTCGAAAATAATCAAATATAATACAATTGCCGAAAACAATCAAAGGACTTGATTTGCAGAACGGTTTTTGATATACTGAATAAGTCCTGAATGTCGCTGTAGCTCAGCAGGATAGAGCAACCGCCTCCTAAGCGGTAGGTCGGAGGTTCGAATCCTCTCAGCGACGCCAAAAAAAGCGCTCAAAGAGCGCTTTTTTTAATGGATAAGTGTCCGCATAAAGCTTGAGCTGAATCAAAGATAGATTAGCGGCCACAATACTCGCATACGCTCGTATGAACAAATCCCTCCTAAGGATCAGTTGTGAGTTCGATTCTCGCAGGGTGTGGCAAATTTGGTTTTGTCGGGAGGGCGACGGTCGCTTTTTTGAAAAAAAGCTCCGCAAAAAACTTTAAAAAAGAGTTCACTAAAGTTATCTTTAGTGAACTCTTTTAAGCCCTTACAGGGCTTTTCTTCAAAGAAGTAACATCCACTTCTCGGAAAACCCCAATTATCTATATCCCTTTTTGAAGTTTTTTGAGAGTGCAGAGGACTTTTTTTCAAAAAAGTCCTTTGCATTCTTACTTTATTTCAATCACAAGCGAAGGCTCGGTCTGGTCGTTGTGGCCTCTTGCGATCTTTCCAACGTAGCGGAGTATATCGCCGGGGAAAGAGATTCTTTGGTTTTCAATAGTTGCGTATTCCGTAATATCGTAAGCGCAGTCGCCGTTAAGATCCTGCGCAAGTATTTTAGCATCCATTGATACGGGGGCAGTTAATTCTAAAGTGAGGTTATGGAACACTCCGAAAACGCCGATAGGCTTTTCGGGGTCAACCTCTTTTAATGTAACGCTTGCTCTGAAGAATGCATTACGAACGGGATCAACAGTTCGGGGCAGAGTTGCAACGGAGTAAGCTCCTGTTCTCGGGTTCTTTGATGCGAGAACGTAGGGAGGCTCGTCCATATGCTTTTTAACTTCGGGAAGAGGACAACCTCTTGCCATAATAGCAGGTGCTCTTTCAATAACTGTTCTTCCCTTGCAGGGCGCCCATCCACAAATTTCCGTATCAAAGAAAAGATAGTCGCAAAGGAATTTTTCTGAACAGGTATATTCACTCTCGAAAATACCAAAGGGAGGAGCTATCTTCTGCCAGTTGATGCAGGCAAGAGCTTCCTTGTTATAATTCATGATACCCGTGGTAAGACCAAGGGCGGAGCAGACCGCATAGAGGTTTTCTCCGTTTATGTATCCCTTACCGCTGTGCTCTCCTGAGTATACAAGAGCCTCGTGTGCACGGAGCAGAGTGCATACCTTGTCAAAGGGCTCGAGAACGTCATAGGTTCTGATAACGTCGCTGAACTCCATCTGCTTTTTCGTGCGGGCAGCTCTGTCAGAGATGAATTTTTCAATATCTCCGTGATTGTGGGAAAGGGGCTTCTGAACTACTGCGTGTTCAACGAGAAGGTTGGGTGCGTGCTTTTTTGCGCAGTCGCTGATAAGACGTCTGTATTCGTCATCATAATCGTGTGCGCCCCAGTCAACCTTCCAGTAGAGAACTCCGGCATCATTGCACCACTTTGCACGGGTGCTCCAGTATTCCTCGCTTGATGCTGCTGTATAGGGCTCCTCTGCATATTCCTGGGGTGATATCCAAAGTCCGACACCGGCATATCCCATGCTTTTAACTGCCTCGGAAATACCCTTCAGGCGCTCGGCAGGTGTGCTTCCGAATCGTGCGAATTTTACTTTATTAGGGTCAACAGCACCGAAAAAGTTTCTGTCGTTGTCGTTGCCTACAGTCCCGATGGGCACGTCCCATCCGTCATCAAGAAGGAAGATAAGCTCTGCACGGCTTTCTCTCGGAACGGGGTGGAAAAGGTCCTCACGGTCAAAAAGAGCTTCCTGATTGAGGGAATCGCGCCATGCGGAAAGTCCTTCTCCCGAAAGACCGAGGGTAGCTGCGGCAGGGCACTGATTCCACCACGTGCAGGAATAGCTTCCTGTAACCTCACCACGCTCGGGAATGAGATTTATTTCTGTTTTCTTCAAATTTTCGTACATATTAATATTCATATTGAATACCTCCGCTTACTTGATTTTACCATTTCTCGACGGACAAGTCAAATGTTTTGCAATAATTAAAATCCCAAACAAAAAGAACTAAAAAGATTGAAAAAGGGAAAACCATGTGCTATAATGCGGATGTATTAACGTTCCGAGGAATTCCTCGGTAAATCAGTCGAAAAATCAGCTCAGCTGTTTTTTCCTCATTTGCATTTTGCAAATGTAAGAAAGGAACGGTATATCCATGAATAAAATAGCAATAATCGGAACGGGAAGTGTCGGTTCTACAATTGCATATACCCTTTGTATCAACGGAACGGCTTCGGATATTGTTATGATCGATATAAACGGCGTCCGTGCCAAGGGCGAGGCTCTTGATATCCGTCAGGGAACACCCTTTTGCAACCCCTGTGCGGTAAATGCAGGCTCCTATGAGGATGCCAAGGATGCGGACATTGTAATTATAACTGCAGGTGTTGCAAGAAAGGCAGGCCAGTCCCGCCTTGATCTTGCTCAGACTAACGTAAATATCTTAAAAGATGTAACTGAAAGAATAGTAAAGGCAGCGCCCAATGCGACCTATATTATTGTAAGTAACCCTGTTGACGTTCTGACCTATGCATTCTGTAAATATTCGGGTCTTCCCGAGGAGCGCATCATCGGCTCCGGCACTATCCTTGACACAGCCCGTCTTCGCTCCCGTCTTTCCGAGTATTATTCCGTAAACCAGCAGAACGTTCATGCCTTCGTTCTCGGTGAGCACGGCGATTCCTCATTTATCCCCTGGTCTATTGCCAATATTTCCAACGTACCCATTGAATCCTACGCGAACTCAATTACAAACGTAGCGCAATTCCCTGAGTTCAAGAAGGATGACGTTGAGGAGTACGTTCGCAAATCCGGTGCTATGGTAATCGAGAGTAAGGGTGCAACCTTCTATGCTGTGTCCATGTCAGTTGCTTATATATGTAAGTGCCTGCTCAGCGGTATCGATACGACCATGACGGTTTCAACAATGCTCCACGGAGAGTACGGTCTTTACGACATCTGTCTCAGCCTTCTCAACGTAGTAGGAAACCAAGGTGCACACAGTAAGGTTCTTCTCCCTCTTAACGATGAGGAGATCAAGGCCCTTTATAAAAGTGCAGGAAGCCTCCGCACAGTTATTAACAGCATTAAGCTTTAAAAAGAACCTCCCTGAAGGATATTTCCTTCAGGGAGGCATTTTATTTAGTCAGCAGCCGCAGCCGTTGCCGCATACAGCGAAGAGGATGATGAGAGCGATGATAATGAGCCAAACAACCTCATTCTGAAAGAGTTCGCAGAAGCAGTTCATATTAGTATCCTTTCTTTTATTATCTTTGGAGGTCGGAGATTTCACTCTCCAATATAATAATATGTGAAAGGCCGAAATGTGTGAATGGGGAAATTAAATTCGGGTTTATAGGGGAGATAAATAAGCCTCCCTTGCCGCGCGAAAATAAAGATAGCATAAATTTAAAGGGCACTGTTTCGCTCAACCTTTTGCTTACGCAAAAGGTATGTAGTTCCTTTTCGCGCTTGGGTGTGGGGACCGTGCGAAGGCACGGTGGAGGGATTCATCCCGTAGAATTACTGCAAATCGTTGGAGCTATTAACCTTTGAGTAGAAATCCCCCCGTCAACCTTCGGTTGACACCCCCCTTTAGTCAAGGGGGGCTATCACACCGACAAATCCGAATTTTTCGCTCTTATGCAGAGTTTGGACGGATATTATTTGCCGTGCGGTATGTGCTTTTATTTGATTGCTAAAACTTTACAATAATTGTGGGGTGTGGTATAATAATCCCAAGTGAGGTGAGCGTATGTCAAACGATTTTATATGGCTTGAATCTATGTTTATGATGATGCATGATAATCCATCGGAAAGAGTCAATGTTGAATATGTTGAAGATATAAAAGGGTATTTAAAGGCCCCTGTTCCTGCTTGCGATAAGAAAAAGGCCTTGAAGCTTCTGAAACAATTTGCAAGAAAGGATTTTTCGGTCTTTTGGAACGAGTCTGTAAATACGTATCTGCCTGCTGTCAGCGAAGGGACGATGAAAATTGCAGGGAAAACATATCCCCATGATGAAGCCATTGGCTATGCAAAAGAATTGATAGGTGCTTTGGACAAAAACGAATTGGCACGGGCTTTTTTATACGGTGTTGCCCATAACGCGCCCGAATATCGTACCGCGCTTGCCGCCTACTATTTTATAGAAAATTTGCCCGAGCATCAATTTGAAAAGTTTTTTATCGGTACAACCTACGCAGGTGATGTTTATTCCGAAAACACTTGTGAAATCTGTAAGTACAACTGCAAATTAAGCGATGAACCGAAGATGCAATTTTGGCATATCAATGTGGGTATGTATCACTTTTATCATAAAGCCTTGATTCCTTTTTGCTTTAATTTGAATATAGCAATTGAATATTTGGAAGAATATAAGACCTTGCCCGCGCCGAATGTTGATGAATCAGATTTACAGTATTTCAAAGAAATTATTTCCCTTATTGAGTCTTTGCCAGACAATACTCCGCCGTCCAAACTGCGTAAAGAGCTGAAAAACTCAGGACTTTTGAGCATGACAGTCGATCAAATTGATGCTTTTATTGATATGCTTGGATATTTGAATATTTTGCATACCGATGATTCTTTCGGTGTTACGGTAGGACACACAAAAGAAAGCGATATGTTGCCTCCGTTAAGCGATCGCTCTTATTTTGCACACCCTGTCAACCGTTGGACGAGAAAAAACGGTATTGATTATTCAATGATCGATATGTTATTTGGAGATTTATATTAAAACGAATCCCCCTGCTTTGCAGGGGGATTCGTTTATGAACAGATGAGTATTCTGTTGTGATTTTTAAGCACGTGAATAAGCTTTCCATCGAGTGTTCTGCCGTTTGTGAACTCGACAAACCTCCAAGACGTGTGGGTGCTTGTGATGTCCTGTGCTGTATGACCAAAGGATTCTACAATATCAATGTACTGATCTTGTGTTGATACTGTTTCCCATCCTTCGATGGATTTAAGGTATGATTCCATTGCCTCATCGTTATCAAATTCGATAAGAAAATAATAATCATAAGGCGCAATCTCTATCCATTCGGCAGAGGGATTTTCTTTTTTCTCAACTGTGTAGTCTATAAGTTTTGCGGAGTCGGGCAAAGTTATATCTGTGAATGATTCTTCTATATCATCAACGTCATCGATCTTTTCGGGCTGAGGATAAAACAAACCTGTTTTCTCGATGAACTTATATCTGAATTTCACAAAATAATCTTGATTCCATTGGGTTGCACATACTATTGCCGAAATGATAATTATTACGGCGCATATAATGGCAACTATTATTGCGATTTTTTTGTTTTTCATATTATTATTCCTCAATTATCCAAGGCAAATCTACCACTGTCATGGTGTGCTCCATTGCAGAGAGCAGGGGGCCGAACATATCGGCGGTCTTTATTTTCAGGCTTGAGGTGTTGATGCAGGGGTGGCATCCAACAAACTCGCCCTTCAGGATATCGTTATCAACGAGGAGGCGAACCTTCTTTTCCTTATCGTTCATAAGTCCGAGGATGCTGACGGAGCCGGGGGTGATATCGAGAAGCTCCTCCATATGCTCGGCTGTTGCAAAGGAGAGGCGGGATGAGCCTATCTGCTTTGATAAGAGCTTTGTTTTAAAGGGCTTTGCACCGGGCATCAGGAGAAGATAAAAGGCTGTCTGCTGCTTGTTGCAGAGAAAGAGGTTTTTGCAGATCTCGCCGCCGAGGGTGCGGTCGATTTCCTCGCATGCGGTCATAGTTTCTGCAACGGGGTGGTCTGCACGCAGATATTCAATTCCAAGAGAATCAAGAAGGTCGTAGCAGCGCTTCTCTTTATCAAGTCTTGACTCGATATTTTGCGGTCTGCCGCTTTCAAGAATAATATTTTCCATGATTATAATACCGAGATCCATTCCCGAAGGAATGGATCCTTTTAATTATTTAACTGTGATAACGTTAAGGCCGAGGATCTTGCCGAAGAACTCAAGCTCCTTGAGATCTGCGCCGTAAACGAGAGCGGAGTGGTGTGTAACACCGTGTGTGCTGATAGCGGAGAGGAAGTCACCAAGAGGCATCTGGGGCTTCACCCAGCCGCGAACGCTGCCCTGATAGTTGTCCTTCTTTGCTGCGAGCATCTCAACGGGGGAGATGAGCATGTTGTAGCCGTCTGCGCCCTTGAATACGTTGATGAACACAGCGTCGCCTGCCTTGTAGCAGCCGTAGCAAACGATGGGGTTATCAGCCTCACCGAAGATGAAGTTTGTTTCCTTGATCTCAGGCTTCTTATCAGCAAGTGCGATGTTGAACTCGCCCATGTGAGAGAGGCAGAGAGAGCCGCCCTTCCAGTCGGGGCAGAAGATCTCGATGAATGCTGCATCTGTGAAGCCGCGGAGGAGCGCACCTGTGATAGCTGCCGTGAGAACGTCGCCCTCACCTGCATATCCTGTGCCGCGTGCCATAGCCTTGCAAGCCTCCATGAAGGGCATTACGGAAAGACCGTTGGAGGGTCTGATCTCACGGAAGTTTACTGTGAATGCATCAAGACCTTCGTTTTCGATCCACTTTCTAACAGCAAGGCAGTTGCGAACTGTCTTTGCGTGAGTATCCTTTGTGAAGGGGGAGATAACCTGGCACATCTCAAGATCCTTTTCGATCTCCTGTTCGATCTCCTCGTCTGTAACTGCGCTCTGGAGAGCTGTGAGAGTCTTGCCGTCGGAGTAAACGCAGGTAACGCCGAATGTGTCGAGAAGCTCCTCGTCGGAGATGAGGAAGTCGCCCATGCCGTCGAAGCTTCCGCCGATTGTACCAACGCGGCTACCCTTAAGGCTTGCAGCACCTGCAGCAGCCTTTACAAGGCGGGAAACCTTTTCGATAACGTCGCTGTGGGGGAAGTGACCTGCAGCGATAGCGTATGCCTTGCCGCGGCGAAGGAGCATGTTTGTCATATCCATAACGCCGTGGATACCGTGGTTAAGGTTGATGGCATCGGGATCGGTGGAGTGGTAGAAATCGTATGTTTCTGTTGTGTCGAGAACTACGATAGGAAGGTCTGTGCCAGCAAGTGCATCGATAGACTCAAGAGAGGGGGAGTATGCTGCATGCCATGTAACGATGCAGTCGCACTTTTCCTCCTCGAACTTTGCAACGCAAGCCTCGAACTCGGGCTTGATACGGCAGAAGGGATTGCGAACAACCTCAAAGCCCTCGCCTTCCATAGCCTGAGCGAGCTTTTCATAGAACTCGTCGAGACGACCTCTTACGGAAAGGTTGATATCATCGTAAAGCTTGATGTAAAGGGGCATAAAGCCGATCTTGATCTTTTTCATTTTTATATACCTCGTTAATTAAAACTTAATACCAAACAGGTTTGCAGCGTTGTTGCAGAGGATGTCCTCAACGTCAGCGCGGGAGAGGGAAAGCTCCTCGGCAGCCTTCTTGAATGCACGAAGCTCCTCATACATAAATGTTGTCATCTGGCTCCAATCGTCAACCTCACGCATATTGGGGTCGCCTGAAACGTCACCGTAGAATCCGCGGGGAACTACGTTCACGTATCTGTCCTCATCGCAGATGCGGTACATACGCATCTTTGTGATAGGCATATCGGAGCCGAACATGATGCGCTTTGTGCCAACAGTTTCAATACATCTTCTCATAGCGAGAGTGAGAGTGTTAGCTGTGAAATCCCAAAGAAGGTTCTTTGCATCCTTGAGAACCTCAAATGCATCACCGATGTCGGAAGGAACGTAGGCACGGCCGATGTGAGCAATAATAACCTTTGCGTTGGGATACTTTTCATCAATCTCAAGCATCTGAGCAAGATTTACAGGGTCACGGAGTCTGAGAGAACGAGGGATGTGGAGCATAACGATGCCACCAAGCTCGTTCATAACCTCCATATGCTCGTGAGTAAGGTAGTCGAAAATACGAACCTCTTTTTCGGGAATATAGGAGGGGCAGTTGTTGAGATAAGGCTTGATGCCTGCAAATCCTGCAGCCATAGCAGCGCGGATCTCATCCTTTGTTGTGTCCCAGTTTGTGCAGTAAAGAGCGGGAATGTTTTCCTGCTTTGCGCATGAGAGGGCATACTCGTTGACCGCATCGAGGCGGCAGGTGGGCATACCCATGATAACAGCCTTAACGTCCTTGCCGGGGAACATCTGAGAGAAGGACTGCTTCATATCCTCAATAGTGAGATCGGGGGCAACCATGTGAGGCCAGTTTACACAGCCCTTGCGGTCATCAATGCACACTCTCTGCATTTCTTCTTTATAGATATGTACGTGTGCGTCAACAATTCTGTCAGGGAGAAAATCACAAAGCTCTTCTTCCCATACTTTTTTGTCGTAATCAGTTACATTTACGCCGAACATAATTTACCTCTCATATAATATATTCTATCACTTTAATATATCATATTATTATAATATGTGTCAATGAATATGGAAATAAGTTTATAAAAAAGTTTAAAAATACACATTCGGGTTTGTGGGTGAGGCGTGACTGGTTATCCGTAGGGGTCGACGTCCTCGGCGACCCGATTACAGACGCAACGTTTCTCTATGAATATTGTTTCGGTTCACG
>JAZRRC010000065.1:0-4897 GCA_045650355.1 Candidatus Avispirillum sp.
CGCAGAAATGCATCGATTGCGGCGAATGCATAAGGGTATGCCCCTACAATGCGAAAAAAGCTACCCATGACTCACTTGACTGTCTTAATAACTATAAATACAAAATAGCGCTTCCCGCACCTGCGCTCTACGGCCAGTTTGATAACCTTGACGATATTGATTTCGTAATTCAGGGCCTTTACGATATGGGCTTTGACGACGTTTTCGAGGTTGCAAAGGCGGCTGAGCTTGTGTCGGGCTATACAAGACAGTATCTGAGAAGAGAAGGGCTTAAAAAGCCTGTTATCAGCTCAGCCTGTCCCGTAGTCGTTAGACTTATAAGAATGCGCTTCCCCTTCCTTTGCGAAAATATCATGCCCATTCTCCCTCCCGTTGAGGTTGCGGGAATGCTGGCAAGAAAAAAGGCACTTTCAGATCATCCCGAGCTTTCCCCCGAGGATATCGGCTGTATCTTTATTTCACCCTGTCCTGCAAAGGTCAGCTACGTGAAGAACAGCTTTTCGGGCGAGAAGAGCAACGTGGATGCTGTGGTTTCCGTTTCCGACGTTTATTTCAAGCTTATTGACGTTATGAAAAAGTCAAATGAGCCGAAGGTGAGCACGGAGGCAGGAAACGTTGGCGTCAGCTGGGCTATCTCCGGCGGCGAATGTACTGCGGTATTTAACGATAAATATCTTGCGGCAGACGGCATCGAGAACGTTATCAGAGTTCTTGAGCAGATAGATAATTCCGATTTTCCTTTTCTGGAGTTTGTTGAGCTTAACGCCTGTAACGGCGGTTGCGTCGGCGGAGTTATGACTGTTGCAAATCCCTACATAGCAAGAGCGAGAATACAGTCGCTGAGAAGATACCTTCCCGTGTCTCCGAACCTTCATCCCGATGATGGAGACGTTCCCGATTCTATGATGCTTGAGGGATTTGAGTATATTCCCACAGCCCCCCTTTCTGAGGACAGAAAGGAAGCAAGACGGATGATGTCAGAGATCCAGGAGATCAGAAAGGATCTTCCCGATCTTGACTGCGGCTCCTGCGGAGCACCGAGCTGTGCCGCATTTGCAGAGGATATAATCAGAGGCGAGATCTGTGCCGATGAGTGCGTAGTATTCATGAGAAAGGTATTCCATGATTATCTTTCCGCTCATCCCTATGAAAAGGTCAGCCGAGAAACAAAAAACGATGAGAGCGAGGAAAGCTGAGATGAGAAATCTTGAAAGCCTTGCAAAGGAGATCGGACTTAAGCATATCTGCGGCGATCTTTCAAAAGAGATCTGCGGCTCCTATGCGGGAGACCTTCTCAGCTGGGTAATGAGCCATGCGCAGTACGGCGACGTGTGGATAACAATTATGTCCAATATAAACGTTGTTGCTGTTGCAAGCCTTACCGAGTGCGCCTGCGTCATTATGGCTGAGGGAGTAACTCCCGACAGCGACGTATTGAAGGTTGCAGAGGAAAAGGATATCACCATCTTCTCCGATGATCGCTCAACGTTTGAGCTGTGCTGTCTTGTTGGACAGTATCTTAAAAACAATGAATAAGTATTATTACGATCTGCACGTTCACTCATGCCTTTCCCCCTGCGGAGACGATGATATGACTCCCTCCAATATTGCGGGAATGGCGACAATAAAGGGTCTGCAGATCATAGCCCTCACCGATCATAATACAACAGCCAATCTGCCTGCCTTTTTCAAGGCCTGCAAGCGTCACGGCATCATCCCCATTCCGGGAATGGAGCTGACAGTGGCTGAAGATATCCATCTTCTTTGCCTTTTCAGAACCCTTGAGGAGGCGATGGAATTCGGTCGGAGGGTAGATGAGCATAAAATCCCCTATGATAACCGTCCCGAGATATTCGGCCGCCAACAGGTGGTTGACGAGGAGGATAACTTCATAAGAGAGGAAAGATATCTGCTTTTAAATGCAACCACTCTTTCTCTCGATGAGGGCACAGACCTTTGCCGCCGGTGCGGAGGTGTATGCTATCCCGCTCATATTGACCGCACCTCAAACGGTGCTGTTGCAATTCTCGGAACCTTCCCCGACTGGGAAGGCTATACGGCATATGAGATAAGCGGCTCAGGCAGCAGAGCAGAGGAAGAACAAAAATTCCCCATCCTCAAAAATATGCCCTGCGTGAAAAGCTCCGATGCCCACTATCTTTGGGATATTTCAGAGGCTGAAAGCTATTTTGAGCTTGATGACGAGCCTTATTCCTCACAGCTTGTCCGCGACAGGCTTATCGATCTTCTGGAGGGAAAATAAATGACTGATCTGTCACTTTATGTTCTGGATATAACGATGAACTCCGTTCGCGCAGGTGCGAAAAACATCGCAGTAAAGCTTGAGGAAATTAATAAGGTACTTACTGTAACCATTACAGACGACGGCTGCGGAATGACAGCCGAGCAGGTTGAAAAGCTTTCAAACCCCTTTTTCACAACAAGAACCACCCGAAAGGTTGGCCTTGGAATCCCCTTTCTCCGAATGCTGGCAGAGCAGACGGGAGGAACGGTCGATATAGTTTCAAAAAGTGAAAAGGAATTTGAGGATCACGGAACTACGGTTAATGCTGTTTTCCATTCCGATCACATAGATTTCGTTCCCCTGGGGGACCTTGTTGAAACTATGATAACCCTCGTTCAAGGAAGCCCCGATATCGATTTCGTTTACAGTCATACCTCTGATGAGGGAACTGAAGTCGGTATGGATACCCGCGAGATGAGGGCAATTCTGGGGGACGATATTCCCCTGAACTCCTATGAGATACTCGAGTTTATAAGAGGCTTTCTCAAGGATCAATATGCACAAAATTAATTATTTATATATACGAAAGGAACAAATATCATGAAAACTTTAGCGGAACTTGCTGCTATCAGAGAGCAGATGAAGGATAAGGTCGCTATCCGTACAGGAAGCGGCGAAGTTCGCGTAGTTGTTGGTATGGCAACATGCGGAATCACCGCAGGAGCAAGACCTGTTCTTAATGCTTTTGTTGAGGAGGTAGCTGCACAGGGTCTCGCAGATTCCGTAAAGGTAACACAGACCGGTTGTATCGGTATTTGCCAGTATGAGCCTGTTGTAGAGATCTACGAGGACGGCAAGGAAAAGGTTACATACGTAAAGATGACAGCAGATAAGGCAAAGGAAGTTGTTGCAAAGCACCTTAAGGGCGGCGCTCCCGTAGCTGAATACCTTATCGGTAATATTTAATCCGGAGGAGAAAAAAGTATGGTTCGTTCACACATTCTTGTATGCGGAGGTACAGGTTGTACTTCCTCCGGCAGCTTGAAGCTTATTGATGCTCTTAACACAGAGATCAAGGCTGCCGGCCTTGAAGAAGAAGTAAAGGTCGTTCAGACCGGTTGCTTCGGTCTTTGTGCTCTCGGTCCTATCATGATCGTATATCCCGATGGCACATTCTACTCCAGAGTAGAAGCAGACGATATTCCCGAGATCGTTTCCGAGCATATCGTAAAGGGTCGTGTAGTTGAAAGACTCGTTTATAACAAGACTACAGAGGAAGAGAAGGAAGCAGGTAAGACTTCTTCTCTTAACGATACTGCTTTCTATAAGAAGCAGATGAGAATCGCTCTTCGTAACTGCGGTGTTATCAACCCCGAGAAGATCGATGAGTATATCGCACGTGACGGTTACTTCGCACTCGGTAAGGTTCTTACAGAGATGAGCCGTGAGGAGGTTGTTCAGACAATCCTCGATTCCGGTCTCCGCGGCCGTGGCGGCGCAGGCTTCCCCACAGGTCTCAAGTGGAAGTTCGCTATGGGCAGCGAGGGTCAGAAGTACGTTTGCTGTAACGGTGACGAGGGTGACCCCGGTGCATTCATGGACCGTTCTATCCTCGAGGGTGACCCCCATGCAGTTCTTGAGGCAATGGCAATCGCAGGTTACGCTATCGGCGCTGACCAGGGTTATATCTACATCCGTGCAGAGTACCCCATCGCTGTTCGCCGTCTTGAGATCGCTATCGAGCAGGCTAGAGACTACGGCCTCCTCGGTGACAACATCCTCGGCACAGGCTTTAAGTTCGATATCGAGCTCCGTCTCGGCGCAGGCGCATTCGTTTGCGGTGAGGAAACAGCTCTTATGACATCTATCGAGGGTAAGCGCGGCGAGCCCAGACCTCGTCCTCCTTTCCCTGCAGTTAAGGGTCTCTTTGCTAAGCCCACAATCCTTAACAACGTTGAGACATATGCAAATATCGCTCAGATCATCCTTAACGGTGCTGACTGGTTCAAGGCTATCGGTACTGAGAAGTCCTCCGGTACTAAGGTATTCGCTCTCGGCGGTAAGATCACAAACACAGGTCTCGTAGAGGTTCCCATGGGAACAACTCTCCGTGAGGTAATCGAGGAGATCGGTGGCGGTATTCCTAACGGTAAGAAGTTCAAGGCAGCTCAGACAGGTGGCCCCTCCGGCGGATGTCTCCCTGCAGAACTCATTGATACTCCCATTGACTTCGATACCCTGACTAAGGCTGGCTCCATGATGGGCTCCGGCGGTCTTATCGTTATGGACGAAGACACCTGTATGGTTGACATCGCGAAGTTCTTCCTGGAATTCACCGTTGATGAATCCTGCGGTAAGTGCTCTCCCTGCCGTATCGGTACCGTTAGACTTCTCGAAATCCTGAACAAGATCACCGATGGTAACGGTGAAATGGAAGACCTTGACAAGCTGGAAGAACTGGCTAACTACATCAAGTCCGCTTCTCTCTGCGCTCTCGGTCAGACCGCTCCCAACCCGATTCTCTCCACTCTCAGATTCTTCCGCGACGAATATATCGCACATATCGTTGACAAGAAGTGTCCCGCAGGCGTCTGCAAGAAGCTTCTCAACTACGTCATCGACGCCGACAAGTGTAAGGGCTGTACTCTCTGC
>JAZRRC010000066.1:0-1867 GCA_045650355.1 Candidatus Avispirillum sp.
AAAGAAGCCTTCTCCCTATTTGTGCGAAGCTATAATTGGCGTAAACCCATACGGTCACTCACCGTCCGCGCGATCAACCTTGTTTCGCTCGATACGCCGTCGCAGCTTGATGTCTTTGTGGATGCAGAGAAGCTCGCACGAATGGAATCTCTCGACAAAACGATAGAAGAACTCCGCTATCGCTTTGGAAAAGACATTATCCGAAACGCCTGTTTGTTAAATAATCCGAAGATGTCGGCAAAAGGTAATCCCAATATCATTATGCCGACAGGAATCCCCCAATGAGGAGGTGTTATTAATGCAACAAGTAGCGTACAGAAAAGTGAATGTTCCCGTGCTATTGGCAGTTGATGCTGACGGTCAGAAGCGACCGAGAAAAATCCGTTGGACAGACGGAAACGCATACGCAATAGATAAAGTATTGAATGTATGCCGAGCAGCATCAACCAAGGTCGGTGGGTGTGGAATGAGATACACCGTCCGAATAGAAGGTAAAGAAACCTATCTGTTCGAGGAAGATGGAAAGTGGTTTATAGAGGAAGAATACATAAAAGAGGTTTAATGAATGGTCGTAGGCACAAAACAAGAATTTGAATGCCTCGCTCAATTCGTCCTCGATGACTACCTGTCGGCAAGAACACCGAAGGAAATGTACAACCCTATAGACATAAAAGATTTTGCAATAAACTATCTCCACATGAATGTGAGATACGAGTGTTTCGCCCCCGAAAGCGGAATCGCAGGTATGCGAGTAGGAAACGAGATCATATTGGACGAGGCATTATTGGAAAAAGGAAAGGAAGGTATTCATAACTTCACCCTCGCACACGAGTGCGGTCACGAACTGATCAACTGGCAAGATGAGAGCTATCAACCTCACGCCCAAACAAACTACAGAGATGCCAACAGCCGTAAGAGAAAGAAATTAGAAACGGAAGATGATTTTAGAGAATGGCAAGCCAATGTAGTTGCGGCATATTTACTTATGCCCCCTCTTCTGATGGGATGGTGCTTTTACACCTTCGCACGAATGGAGAGAATCAAGATATATGGCGAATATTACATGACGAGAAACGATAGAAATATCGTAAACGGAATGAAGGACTACCTCAAGGTATCAAAGGAAGCTCTGCTCATCCGTTTGCAACAACTGAATATGCTCGAATACAGACCGATCAGCGAATACTATGATAATCCCTTCCTCTTTTAGCAACAGGAGGTGATTAGAATGCCCAAACGAATTACATTGGATCAAGATTATATCAACCGTATCAGAAAACAACACGCATACACAGATGCGCAGGTCGAAGGTCTTGAATCAAAAAAAGTACCGTGCAAATTTTGCACATTCCCGACTATACACAAGTTCGAGGACTTGCAAGGTCATTTTTCAGCCCATTGCAACAGATGTGGGCAGATCGCAATATATAACGCAGCCGATTATCGCAGATACTCGTACCGAATATTCAGTACAGTAACAACTCCGATACGAGTTGCAACCTAATTGAATAACAACTCATGTATGAGCTGTGGAGTCGCTGAAGCGTAACATCCCAAACGCCGCATGGAAGTCAATCAACCGTAGGATAACTATGGTCTGACTTTTGCGGCGTTCTTTTTTTCGCTTCCGACATTCCATGTGGCTCTTTGTACCTTTCCGAACTCCGGCTCGGAAAGGTATTTTTTTATGCATTGGGAAACATACATCGCTAAATATCCTTAATCTCCGATTTTTGAATCCAACAAAAGCATTACAAATTCAAAAATCAAAAGGAGATTAGATATGAAAATAAATTATGGACATGAATATAGAAAGTTCGCAAGAGAGCAAAAGGAGCAACGAGAATACTTTCGTTCGGTAGGAATG
>JAZRRC010000067.1:0-5221 GCA_045650355.1 Candidatus Avispirillum sp.
CCTCAGCCTTACTGAGAAGCTCTCTCTCCTCCTCACGGAGCTTATCGATATGAGAAGCACGGGAAAGCATACCCGAGTCCTTACGGACAGAGCCGCCCGTAAATGAACCGCCCATATTGATCTGCTGACCGTCAAGAGTTACTATTCTGATCTTCCAGCCGCATCTTCTCGCTACGTTTGTTGCATTGTCGATATTATCGAAAACTGCAATTCTGCCGACGATGCTGGAAACGATATCTCTGTATTTTTCCTCAGTTGTGAGAAGCTCATCCGCATATCCCACAAAGCCTTGGGCACGGGCTGCATCCTCAAGCTCACGGGTTCTTGACTGACCCTTTATGCTTGAAAGAGGATAGAACGTAGCACGGCCCGCATTTGCCTTTTTAAGGGCATAAATTGCGTCCTTAGCCGCTGCCTCATCCTCAACCACGATATTCTGAAGAGCCGCACCGAGGGCGGTTTCAAGAGCCACAGTATACTGAGGATCAACCTTTACAAGATGTGAAAGGGGTCCGTGAATACCGCGAAGATTGCCCTGAGAATGGGCCTGCATTACGTATTTTACTGAGTTATTATAGCCATCGAAATGCTCCTGCATTCGGGCTAAAGCGGCAATTCGGCTGTGAAGGGCCTCTGCCTCTGCCTCGAACTTACTCTGTGTTCTTCTCTGTATCTCTGCCCTATCGGAAAGCTCGAGGATCTGTCTGTCTGCCTTGGCGATCTCGGAATCTGATTTCTCGAGAGCTGCCTCATACATTTCAACAGATTTTCTGCATTCTTCCCATTCGGCTTCAATAGTCGCAAGCTCTTTTTCGTATTTAGCAAGATCTGCCTCAACTGTGCTGACACGGTCGGACTGATCTGTAAGGCTTGTTCTTATAACGTCGAGACGAACTCTGAGATCCTGATGCTCCTTCTGAGTTTCCTGCAGGATTCTGAGAGATGCGCTAAGCTCATCATCAAGCTCTCTTGCCTCCGATCTTGCCTCTTCTCTCTTTTCCTCAAGAGCTGCAATTCTCTTGTTGGCATCATCGATCTTTCCCGCTATCTCATCCATGCGGGCCTTGATGGCATTGATAATCTCAGCCTCGGCAGAAATATCGTCATCGCTCTTTTTGGCGCTTGCAAGTGCTGCCGCTGAAAGAGCTTCCTTATGAGTTGCTTCATTTTCGAGAGCTCTGTAGGATTCCTCGCAGGCTCTTATAAACTCGTTGATCTCTCGGATGCGCTCGTATATACGGGCGGACTGCTGCTTATTCTGCTGAGATGCCTCGAAAAGTCTTTCATACTGAGCCTCAAGCTGCTTTTCATCATCCTCTGCCATTTCAAGCTCATGAGCGGAAAGGCGGCAGTCTGCCTCTGCCTTCTGGGCATCGCTTCTCAGCCTTTCAGTATCAAAAAGCCAAACGGAAACGTCAAGCTGCTTTTTCTCATCGTAAAGCTCGAGATACTGTCTTGCCTTTTTGGCATCTCTTTCAAGAGGTCCGATTCTTGCCTCAAGCTCGCTGAAGATATCGAGGACACGGTTCATATTGTCCTCAGTCTCGGCAAGGCGTTTCTCGGATTCGTTCTTCTGATAGCGGAACTTTGTGATTCCAGCACTTTCCTCAAAGATACCTCTGCGGTCCTCGCTCTTTTTGGAAATGATCTCTGCGATCTTACCCTGACCGACGATGGAGTAGCCGTCACGACCAACACCTGTGTTCATGAAGAGCTCTTTGATATCCTTAAGTCGGCAAGGCTTGCGGTTGATGAAGTATTCACTCTCGCCCGCTCTGTAATAACGGCGGGTTACCGTTACCTCCTCGTAGGGGCAATTGAGCTTTTTGGGCTCATCGGAATCATCAAAGGTGATGGAAACCTCCGCAAAGCTCATAGGTCTGTGACCGTCGGCTCCGACGAAGATTACGTCCTCCATTTTTGAGCCTCGGATATTCTTTGTTGAGATTTCTCCGAGAACCCATCTCATGGCGTCCGTTATATTTGATTTACCACTTCCGTTAGGTCCAACAATAACAGTTGATCCGGGATTGAAGTGGAGCACCGTTTTATCGGGGAAGGATTTGAATCCATGCAATTCAAGCGTTTTTAAATACACAGTTTTCCTCCCTTTCTTCTTCTTTATTTTAAGTCAATAGATATATTATACTGCTGAAGGCTGTCTTTTTCAAGGATTTTTAAGGATTTTACGCCTGTTTTTTCAACAATATTTGTCTTATAGCAGCGTTTCTGCCCCGTCGCCATAGACACAGCTCCGCGAGGGACAAAAACTGTCAGCTCACGGCCCTCTGTTTTCTCGTTTTCAAGAGCTGCAAGTATATTTTCACAAAAGATTTTTCCTCTTATAAGCTCACCGATGGCAGGGTGATTGGGGCCTGCAAAATAGGTGCTTTCCGAATGGAGATTTTCAGATTCGTGCAGTCCTATTTTCAAAAGAGGAACGTTATTTTCAAGAAAAACTCTGTATGCCGCAGCGCTTCTCACAATTGCCTCATCGAGGGTCATAGGGGTATACTCTCCCCTTTTTGTCATCAGCTCAAGAGGGGTATTTCTGAATACTACACAAGGGTATATTCTTGCTGCTGCAGCACCCTCTGCGCATATGATGCGGGCAGTTTCGATCTCGTCTTCAATATCGGCTCCGGGAAGGCCTGTCATCATCTGTCCCACCACAGAAAAGCCCTCGCTTTTGAGAAGGCGCATGGCATTATATGAAGCTTCGATAAGGTGACCTCTTTTGCAAAAATCGAGAACCTTTTGGGAAAAGCTCTGTATTCCAAGCTCCACCTGGCTTATTGTATATCGTCCGAGAATATCTGTGATTTCCCGGGAAATATAGTCGGGGCGGGTGGAAAGACGGATGCCGGACACCCTTTTTTCCTTGACGTATCCCTCTGCTATATCAAGAAGATTTACCATAAGAGCTCTGTCAATTCCCGTAAAGGAGCCGCCGAAGAATGCTATCTCACACTCGGCATCTCCCGCTGTGGAAAGAACCTCTTCAATATCCTCCCTTACCTTTTCAAGGGAAAAAGAATGGGCGCCCGAAATTGCGTGCTGATCACAGAACACGCATTGATTCGGGCAGCCCATATGCTGTATAAAAATCGGTATATTAATATGCTTCAAAATCTGCCGCCTTTATGCCTCAAGGGGTTCTTCTGTGCCGAAAAGCTTAAGTCCTTCTTTTGCCGCTGCCTGCTCTGCCGCTCTCTTTGAGGAGCCTGTGCCGACACCGATAACGTTGGAATTAAGTCTTGCTTCAACGGTGAAGGTCTTATCGTGGTCGGGACCCTCCTCGCCGATTACTGTATAAACAAGTCTTTCTCCATCAGCCTGCTGAATGATCTGCTGGAGGGCAGTCTTATAGTCTGTAAATGCTTCACCCTTACGGATAAAGTCGATCTCCTTTATAACGAAGGGGAGAAGAAACTCGGAAACTCTCTTCGCATCATAGCCCGTATCGATATAAAATGCTCCGAGAACTGCCTCAAAAGCATCACTTGTGATGGATGCTCTCTGTCTGCCGTTATTCTTTTCCTCACCGTTACCGAGGCTGAGAAAATCTCCGAGGGAGATCTCCTTTGCATACTTTGCAAGAGCCTTTTCGCATACTACTGCAGCACGGATCTTTGTGAGATCGCCCTCCTGACGGGAGGAATACTCACCGAAAAGATATCTTGAAACGATGATGGAAAGAACGGAGTCTCCGAGAAACTCAAGGCGCTCGTTACAGCAAAGCTCGATACCGCGGTTCTTATGCTCGTTCACGTAGGAGGAATGAGTGAGAGCCTCCTCGAGGAGCGCAGGGTTATTAAATTTATATCCAAGCCTCTCTTCAAGAAGCGACTTATCAAGAGGCAATCTAACTGTATTATTCATTTCAAATCCTTATAGATCTTCTTCGTTTACGATTCTGTCAGTTTCCTTGAGGGCTCTTTCAGCATAGAACTGATAGCGCACCTTTTTGCCGCCCTTGATCTTTTCGGTATGTCTTGCAACAAGACCGAAATTGGCGTTCATAGGCTGGAATGCAGCCTCACTGCCGACGCTTACGTACTTCGCCATAGCGCCGATCATCATTGTATCGGGGAATATGTAGGGCTCCTTTTCGAGAACTCTTCTTGCAGCATTAAGACCTGCCACAAAGCCGGACGCACAGGATTCAACGTAGCCCTCAACGCCTGTCATCTGACCTGCGAAATAGAGATCGGGACGTGCTTTCATGGAATAGTCTGCGCTGAGCATACCGGGAGAGTTGAGGAACGTATTTCTGTGCATTACACCGTAGCGGAGAAAATCTGCATTCTCAAGACCGGGGATCATACGGAATACTCTTCTCTGCTCGGGGAAAGTCAAATGTGTCTGGAAGCCTACGATATTGAACATAGTTCCCTCCGCATTTTCACGGCGGAGCTGAACAACTGCATAATATCCCTCACCTGTTTCGGGATGATGGATACCAACAGGCTTCATGGGTCCGAAGCGAAGAGTATCCTCGCCGCGGGATGCCATTACCTCAACGGGCATACATCCTTCAAATACCTTGAGTCCCTCGCCCTTTTCAAAATCGTGGAGATGAGCCTCCTCGGCTGTAATAAGAGCATTATAGAATGCCTTATACTCCTCCTCGGTCATGGGGCAATTGATATAGTCGGGGGTACCCTTATCGTATCTTGATGCAAAGAATGCCTTTGTCATATTCACTGTGGAAAAATCAACAATGGGAGCTGCCGCATCAAAGAAGGAAAGGCGGTTTCCGCCAACAAGCGCAGCGATCTTTTCAGCAAGGGCATCGCTTGTGAGAGGACCTGTTGCGCAGACGCAAACACCGTCCTCGGGGAGCTCTGTCACCTCGCCCTCGATAACCTCGATAAGGGGACATTCTCTGATTTTATTTGTGATATAGTCGGAAAAAGCATAGCGGTCTACTGCAAGGCAGCCACCTGCCGCAACTGCGGTAGCATCTGCAGCCTCCATAATAAGAGAGCCGAGACGGCGAAGCTCCTCTTTAAGAAGGCCAACGCCCTGAGTTACGTCTGCTCCTCTGAGAGAGTTTGAGCAAACAAGCTCCGCAAAGCCGTTATAGCTGTGGGCGGGGGACTTCTTTTCGGGCTTCATTTCATAAAGCTTTACGTTAATTCCTCTTTTTGCCGCCTGCCATGCCGCTTCGCATCCTGCAAGGCCTGCGCCGAGTATTTTGATTTCCATAATTATTCTG
>JAZRRC010000068.1:0-3721 GCA_045650355.1 Candidatus Avispirillum sp.
AGTCGAACCCGACCTCTGCGCGAAGACGAAGAAAGGATAAATATTATCGATTGCATATCTTCGCGCGCGCTTTTGTTAATGCAGATTTTCTGCTTAACATATGCGCAGGGAGGGCGCCCCTGTGGGGCGGGATCTACGAAATTTGATAGGCGCTATCGGTAATCGTTCGGAGATCCTGCCTTCAAAGAAGGCACCATCCTAAGGGATGGTTCGACTCCGTAAACATCATCCCATGATGTTTACTCCGCTCAGGATGACGCATCAGGGCAATGTTTTGACCGTAGATTATTTCCCCTCGCCGAGGGCGGTTACCGTAAGGTAGGTGGAAACTGCAAGGAGGGTGAGGTTTGCTCCTGCCTTCAGCTGCACTGCAGTTGAGGCTGCCCATAATAAAAGGACACAGCCGACAGATGCTGCCCTTGCCGCCTTATATGCCCTGTCGGGAAGCATTACCGATTCCAAAGCTAAAAGCAGAACACCGCCTCCGTCAAGGCAGGAAACAGGGAGCAGATTTATTGCCGAAAGCCCTGCGCAGTACAGCCTGAAATGCCGTGGCAAAAAGGGAAGAAGAGCGGCGCACCCTCCTGCGATACACCCCGAAAGCAAGACAAAAAGGGAAGAAAGGGGCCTTTTTGTGTTGCAATATGAAAGCCTGAAGCCTGCTGCCGTAAGGTGCAGGGTAGGTGCCTTAAAGCCGAGAAGGGCGGCTGAGGCTATATGTGCGCCCTCGTGAAAAAGGATGGCAAGAAGAAGAGAGAAGGGGGCGGGGCAGGAGAGAAGGGCAAGACAGAGAAAGAGGAGCCCTGCCATTTATTCCTCTATTCTGAAAAGGCGGATCACAGCCTCGGAGAATATATCCCAGAATCCCTCCTCCTCGGCTTCTTTGGGTGGGGTGAAGGAAATGGATGCAGGGATGGAATCATCCCGAAAATACCTTTCGCAGTCCCATGCGCAAAAGGCAAGGAGCAGGATGCAAAGAGAAGCGCATACGGTCCCCGAAAGTAGTGCCGAAAGGATACGCAGGTCCCTTTCTCTTGCTTTTTTGTCCGCTTTTTTATTCATAAGCTATCCGCCTTTCTTTTATTATGTATATGTATATGACGGGAGTGTTGTGAAAAGGACAGAAATTTTTCTCATATGTGGATATTGTAGAGAAGAGGATAAATTGATTGACAAATATTGTGTATTTTGATAAAATAAGCACAGATAATTTATTCTAAGGAGGGATCGATTTGAAAAAGATTCTGAAAAATTCAGCTTTCTTCCTTCTGATGGCAGTTGTTATGATCTCGCTGTGCGTTGGCGCCTTCACATCATCTGCCGCAAGCGATGACCCTGCAGACAGCTACGTAAAGCAGACGGCAGCGGCAGAGGACGAAAGCCTTAGTATGTGGTTTGAGCATTCCTTTAAGAAGGTATTCACCGATGATATCACTCCTTCGGGAATGGATACCTACTCCGTTTATATGGCTCAGAATGAGAAGGAAAACGCTCAGTTCGTTCTTTATTCCGAAACCGACAAAACAGGAATGAAGGCAACAGTCACCCCCTTCACAAACGAGGCAGGTGACGAGATTCCCGCCACCCTTTACTATCAGATGTATCTCACTCTGAAAAACCTTGATACAGGTAGCGTTCTCGGTATGACAGCGGAGAATTCCATCATCCGAGAGGGCGAGGTGCCCGACCCCATGGTGCCCCTTGCGGCTGTCAATGCAACAGGCGGCTTCAAGCTTAACGGCGGCAAGAGTCAGGCCTTTTACATCCAGCTTGAAACTGAGAAGGATACCCCTGCAGGCTGGTATTCCGCTCAGCTCAACGTTCAGAATTCAAAGGGCGAAACTGTAAAGACCGCCACCGTTTTCTGCTACGTATGGGATTTCATCATCAAGGACGGCCCCACTCTCCAGACATCATTCCTTGTGGACAACAACAGAAACTACGGCGGAAATTATACTGATTTCTACGAGTATCTCGTAGATAACCGCCTTATGCCCATGGATATGCCCGGCGGATTCTATGCAGACAACCCTTATATCACCGATGAGCGCGTATCGGCGATAAGAGTTGCGGCAACAGGCGGCGGATACAACGGAATCTATGCCGACAAGCCCGAGCATTATCCCACCTACAAGGAGTATTACAACGACCTTGTAAACTCCGGCATATGGGATGACGTTAAGGATAAATTCTATTTCTATACCATCGACGAGCCCCGTGCTCAGGAGGTTTGCGACAGAGATAACCATCTCATGAGAACAAATACTATCGACGGCGCAAAGTACTATGCACAGCAGCTTGATAAATACTGGCCCGATGCGCAGATAGTTATTCCCATGTACGATAACCACGCATACCCCTACTACACCTATCATCAGCCCCTTTCCACCTACGAGCCCTATCAGATCAAGGACGCAGTTCAGGAGCTTATGGAAACAGACAGCGTTACTATCTGGTGCCCCATGACTCTCGGCTTTACTCCTCAGTATGAGCTTGAGGCATACGGCTACGACGGAACAGGCTGGCCTCAGCTTCGCAGCTATTCGGGAAGCCATTCCGGTATCTGGACCGAGGGCAGCGAGGGCAACTGGACATATCACGATGAATATTTCAACTGGGAAAAGATCTACGGTGAGTTTTCCGACAGAGCTCTTTCCCATATCGAGGTAGAAAAGGAAAAGGGCAATAAGGTTCAGCTCTGGGGCTATATCTGCGGAGCGAGCCGTGCTTATACCTATACAAACCACCTCCCCGAGAACACAGGTCTTCAGACCCGTCTTATGTTCTGGCAGTACTATCAGGAGGACTGCACAGGATATCTCTACTACGGCACAAACAACTGGAACGAATACGATAATTCCAACGGCAAGTATGAGGATAACACCGTAACAGGCAGCTTCACTCAGCTTGGCTGGAAGCCCAATCTCAGCGTTGGCAGAATGAACGGCAAGGACGTTTACGGCGACGGTGTTCTCTTCTACGGTGCTTCTCAGGCAAAGATCCGCGGTGTAAACAAGTACGTAGGTACTGTCCGTGTTGAAATGCTCAGAGACGGCGTTGAGGAATACGAAATGCTCTGCATGCTTGAGGAATACAAGGGCGAAAAGGCGGCAAAGGATACTGTTGCCCGTCTTTCCACAAACGTTGTAAACTACATTTCTCTCCCCGGCTTCTCCACAGCAGGCTGGGACAGCTCCATGGATGAATACGATATCATGGCGCAGGTCCGCAAGGATCTGGGTGATGAGATCGAGGCAGCTGTGCTTGCCGGCAAGTGCGACCACTCCTATGATGAGGGCGAGGTCGTTCTTGAGGCTACCTGTCTTGAGGTCGGTAAGAAGCGTCGCACCTGTAAGGACTGCGGTGCTGTGACCGATGAGGTCATCCCCACTCTCCATGCGGTTGGCGATTGCTACAAGGTTGTTTCCGAGATCGCGGCATCCTGCTATACAGACGGCTCAAGAATTCTTGAGTGTACAGTATGCGGCAACACAAGAACTGTGACGGAAACTGCCTTCCACAACAACGAGGAATACCTTACGTACGAGTATCGCAACGAGAACGTGCACTACATTATCTGCACTGTTTGCGATGAAGATATCAATGCTGTGGGTCACGATTATTTCGTGAAGTATACCTCCACCTGTACAGAAGACGGAGATATTCTCGACTATTGCGTTGACTGCGGATATTCCGTGAAAACAGGGGATAAGTCGGAGGC
>JAZRRC010000069.1:0-3660 GCA_045650355.1 Candidatus Avispirillum sp.
ACACCTAAATTATATATCAAATATAGATATTTGTCAAGAAAACTTCGTATAACGCCGTTATAATATTTTGAATATTATGTAAATAAGGTTGTAATTTTAATAATTTTATGATAATCTATAAGATAGTAAACATTTCGTAAAAGAAAGGGTTATTATTATGGAAAAAATCAGACTTGGTCTTATCGGCGTAGGCGGTATGGGTAGCCATCACCTCTACTACAGCCACAAGAACAACAAGCGCATCCAGATCGTTGCTCTCTGCGATATCATCGAGGACAGAGCTACTGGCAACATCACAAATGCAGGTCTCGAGGGCGCAAAGGCTTACACAGACTGGAAGGAAATGATCGATAACGAGGAGCTCGATGCAGTAGATATCTGCACACCTAACTACCTCCACTCCGTTATCGCTGTATACGCTCTTGAAAAGGGTCTCCACGTATTCTGCGAGAAGCCCGATGCAGTTTCCGTTGAGGAAGCTATCAAGATGAAGGAAGCAAGCGAGAAGAGCGGCAAGGTTCTCATGTGCATGAGAAACAACCGTTACTACACAAACTCTCAGTACCTCAAGAAGCTTGCTAACAACGATGAGTTCGGTGAGCTCTACTGCGGTCGCTGCGGTTGGATCCGTCGTCGCGGTATCCCCGGCAAGGGCGGCTGGTTCACAACTAAGGAAAAGTCCGGCGGCGGTCCCCTTATCGACCTCGGCGTACATATGATCGACCTTTCCATCTGGCTCATGGGTAACCCCACTCCCGTTTCCGTTTCCGGTTGCACATTCAACAAGTTCGCTTCCGATACAACTGAGGCAGACAGCGAGCATTCCCGTTTCGGTGATGCAGTAGTTGGCGGCACATTCGACGTTGAGGACCTCGCAATGGGCTTCATCCGCTTCGATAACGGTGCTTGCCTCCAGATCGAGTTCAGCTGGGCATCCAACATTGAGCGCGAAGAGCGTTTCGTTGAGCTTCGCGGTACAAAGGGCGGCTTCAAGTGGGTTGATTCCGGTGAGGCTAGAGTATTCTCCGAGGAGAACGGCAAGCTCACAGACAACGTTCGCAGATGCGAAATGGGCAACGGCCACGATGAGGCTCTCAAGCACTTCACAGCAATCGTTCTTGACGGCGCTGAGAAGGACTACGTTCCCGTACAGGGCGTAAACATGATCAAGATCCTCGAGGCTATGTACAAGTCTGCAGAAACAGGCAAGGAAGTTATTCTCTGATCACACAATTAAAAGGGACTGCAATGCAGTCCCTTTTTTATACTTGAAAAAAACAGCGGATTATGTTATGATATAAGCATAAATTTGTGAGGTGATATGCTGTGAGAATCAAGAAACATCTTCTTTGTATCAGCTACGGTATCCTTCTTTTACTCTTTACCGTTTATCTGATGCTTGACACCTTTGTTATCCCCAAATCATACGAAAAGATCGAGATCGACCCCAGCGACGCTGTGACAGACACAAACATCTCCGTTCCCGATGAAAAGGATATTATTTTCACAGATACGGAGTATAAGGACGAAAATATCTCCATAACTCTCACTCAGTACAGAGAGTTCGGTACAGATATTTACGTTGCCGAGATCAAGGTTGCATCCCCTACTCTTCTTAAAAGCGCTCTTGCAAAGGATACATACGGACAGAACGTAAATGCCCCCGTATCCGAGATAGCAGCGGGCAAGAATGCAATCCTTGCCATTAACGGTGATTTCTACGGTGTTAATAACATCCGCTACGTAATCAGAAACGGAGCTCTTTACCGTGATATTCCTCTTGAAAACCGCGAGGATATCGTTATTTATAAGGACGGAACTTACGGAACAATAAACGAAAGCTACGTTTCCGCACAGCAGCTTAAGGATAACGGAGCATATCAGCTCTTCTCCTTCGGTCCCACCCTCGTTAAGGACGGAGTTATTTCCGATACTACCGAGCACGTCCTCAACATTGCGGGAAAGAACCCCAGAACAGCAATCGGCTTCAAGGAGCCCGGACATATGTTCTTCGTTGTTGCAGACGGCAGAACTGATTACAGCGCAGGACTCACCTTCCCCGAACTTGCTCAGTTTATGCATTCCATCGGCGCTACCGACCTTGCCTATAACCTTGACGGTGGCGGAAGCACGACAATGTATTTCAACGGCAAAGTAGTAAACAAGCCCAGCGCAGACGGTAAAATCAAGGAAAGAGAGGTAAGCGACATTGTCTACATCGGATATTAACAGAAAAGACAGAGCCGTTAAGGCTTCATACATTTATCTCTTCCTCTCCATTCTCTGCATGATATTCGGACTCGTATACGGTGAATTCGGTCACGGTGTTTATTCAAGATATATGATATACGCCTTTATGTTCCCCCTTATCGGCGGAGCATTTCCCTTCCTCACTTTGTATATCATCCCCGCAATTCCCTATCCCGGAAAGATAACGAGAGATTTATGGCATTGCGGCATCGCAACTATCACCATCGGAAGCCTTGTCCGCGGCGCTCTCAACGTTTACGGCACAGTAAACCCCATGGATAAGATATACGGCTACGTTGCAGTTCCCCTTGTTGCCATTGCGGCAATCATGTACATCATTTCCCTTTTCACAAAAAAGAAGATATAAGAAAAGCACTCGCATTTGCGAGTGCTTTTTCTATTAAAGAAGAGGAATTCCGTTTTCTTCGCAGACTCTCACAGTTTCTGCGTCCCAGATGCTGCACTGTACCTCACCGATGTGAGCACAGCCAAGCATAAGCATACAAAGTCTGGACTGACCGATACCTCCACCGATTGTGAGAGGAAGCTCGTCATTAAGAAGCATTTTATGGAAAGGAAGCTCTCTGCGGTCATCACAGCCTGCAATAGTAAGCTGTCGATCAAGAGATTCGCTGTCAACACGAATACCCATGGAAGAGATCTCAAGAGCACGGCCGAGGGTCTCGTCCCAGAAGAAAATATCTCCGTTGAGCTGCCAGTCATCGTAGTCGGGCGCTCTGCCGTCGTGAGGCTTGCCGGAACGAAGAGCTCCGCCGATCTGCATGATAAATGCAGTCTTATGCTCCTTTACGAAGGCTGTTTCCTTTTCGGAAGCAGTCATATCGGGATACATATCCTCAAGCTCCTGAGTTGTTACAAAGGCAACGTCTCGGCAAAGAGTGGTTGTGAGCTGAGGGAAACGAACGTGAAGTCTGTCGTTTGTATCGCAGATAGCGCCTACAATGGACTTTACCATAAGCTTGAGATAATCAAGAGTTCTTGTTTCTCTTGTAATAACCTTTTCCCAGTCCCACTGGTCAACGTAGATGGAGTGGATATTGTCAAGGTCCTCATCACGGCGGATAGCGTTCATGTCTGTATAAAGACCGCCGCCAACCTGGAATCCGTAGCGCTTGAGAGCAAGACGCTTCCACTTAGCAAGTGAGTGAACAACCTGTGCATCAAGACCCACAGCAGGCACGTCAAAGGAAACTGCTCTCTCAACACCGTTGAGGTTATCGTTAAGACCTGACTCCTCAGTTACGAAAAGAGGCGCAGAAACTCTCTTGAGATGGAGCGCATGGGAAAACTCAGTCTGAAACGTTCTCTTAATATATTCAATAGCCCTCTGAGTGCTGTAAGCATCAAGGCAGGGCTTGTATCCTTCGGGTACAAAAATCTTGTTCATGG
>JAZRRC010000070.1:0-5230 GCA_045650355.1 Candidatus Avispirillum sp.
ATTGTTCATGGTTGTTCCTTTGTGTGGGGATACGGTCGCTTTTTTGTAAAAAAGCTCCGCAAAAAACTTTAAAAAGGGATAGGTGATACGAAATTGGTATTTCGTAGGGGACGATGCCCTTCATCGTCCCGCCTATCTGCACGAGAACGAAACGATATTTACAGCGAATCGTTATATCTGTAGCGGACTACGACAATGTGTAACGCAATCGTTTTCTTCGTCGTCATCCTGAGCGGAGAAAATATCATAGTATGATGTTTGTGTGGCTCGCTAGCGAGACACTGAGTCAGAACCCGACCATGGGGAGGGCGCCCCTTTTAGGGGCGGGATCTACGAAAACGTATACGTTAGCCTTCCGCGAGATCCTGTTCGCCTTGGCGAACACTTTTGCTATGGCAAAAGTTCGACTCCGCAAACAATTCACCGGATTGTTTGCTCCGCTCAGGATGACGCGCGGGGTGGCGTATGCCGAGATTTCCAAAACACCACTGTATCTCAGAAAATTATATCATCATAAATCCCGTTTGTCTACAATTGAAGCGAAAAAATTAACAAATAACCATTGAAATAATTAAGATATATAGTATAATGATATTTTAAGGAAGTGTTTATATACAGAGGGTATTCTCTGTGTTTTTCCAAGGAAAGGAGTTTCATAAAATGGGACTTATAACAAAAATATTCGGTTCATACAGCGATAAGCAGATCAAGAAGATCGTACCTATCGTTGATAAAATAGAGGACCTTGCCGATAAATATAAGGCGATGACTGACGCCGAGATGCGCGCAATGACTGATACGTTCAAGGAACAGCTTGCGGGCGGTAAGACTCTCGACGATATCCTCCCCGAGGCATTTGCTCTCGTTCGCGAGGCTGCAGACCGAGTTCTCGGAAAGAGACCTTTCCGTGTTCAGCTCATGTGCGGTATTCTTCTCCATCAGGGAAGAATCGCTGAGATGAAGACAGGTGAGGGTAAGACTCTCGTTGCAGTTCTCCCCTCATACCTTAACGCCCTCAGCGGCAAGGGTGTTCACGTTGTAACCGTTAACGAATACCTCGCTAAGATGGGTCAGGAGGAGATGGGTCGAGTTCACGAGTTCCTCGGACTCACAACAGGTCTCGTTATCCACGATCAGTCAAGAAAAGAAAAGCAGGCGGCATACAACTGCGACATCACCTACGGTACAAACAACGAGTTCGGCTTCGACTACCTCCGTGATAACATGGTCACATACAAGGAAAACCAGACTCAGAGAGGTCACAACTTCGCAATCGTAGACGAGGTGGACTCCATCCTCATCGACGAAGCACGTACACCTCTTATTATTTCAGGTCACGGCTCAAAGATCGACGAGCTTTACGGAAAGGCTGACAGCCTTGTCCGCAAGATGAGAAAGTTCGTTATCAAGGAAATGGATACAAAGGTTGAGTACGACTCCGTTGAGGAGGATTACGTTATCGACGAAAAGGCGAGAAACTGTACTCTCACAGCAAACGGTATCAAGAAGGCGGAGGAATTCTTCGGCATCGAAAACTTCTCCGATCCCGAAAATGCGGATATCTCCCATCACGTATATCAGGCGATGCGTGCCCACGGTATCATGAAGCGTGATACAGACTACGTTATCAAGGATAACGAGGTTCTTATCGTAGACAGCTTCACAGGCCGTACCATGCCCGGACGCCGCTATTCCGACGGTCTCCATCAGGCTATCGAGGCAAAGGAAGGCGTTGAGATCCAGCGTGAGAACCGCACCATTGCTACAATTACGTTCCAGAACTACTTCAGAATGTATAAGAAGCTTTCCGGTATGACAGGTACAGCTCTCTCCGAGAAGGACGAGTTTGAGGAGATCTACAGCCTCGACGTTGTTGCCGTTCCCACAAACAAGCCTATGATCCGTGTTGACCACCCCGACGTGGTTTATACAAGCGTTGCAGGCAAGGAGCGTGCCATCATTGAGCAGATCAAGAGATGCCACGAGAAGGGACAGCCTGTTCTTGTCGGTACGGTTTCCGTTGAAAAGTCTGAGATGCTCTCAAAGAAGCTTCGTGCTCAGGGCATTCCTCATACAGTGCTGAACGCAAAGTTCCACGATAAGGAGGCGGAGATCGTAGCTCAGGCAGGTAAGCTTGGCGCAGTTACCATCTCCACAAACATGGCAGGTCGAGGAACAGACATCCTCCTCGGCGGTAACGCTGAGTTCCTTGCCAAGGTGCAGATGAGAAAAGAGGGCTATGAGGAAGAGGTCATCATGCTTGCTACAGGCTCCTCTCAGTCTGTTTCCGAAGAGGTTTTTGCTGCCCGTACTCACTTCAGAGAGCTTTATGATAAATATCAGGAGGAGATCCGCCCCGAGGCTGAAAAGGTCTGCGAGGCAGGCGGTCTCTTCGTTATCGGTACAGAGCGCCACGAGGCTCGCCGTATAGACAACCAGCTCCGCGGTCGAAGCGGACGTCAGGGCGACCCCGGTGAATCCCGATTCTATCTTTCCATGCAGGATGATCTTATGCGACTCTTCGGAAGCGAGAGAGTCCTCGGCATCATCGGTGCAATGGGTATTGATGAAAATACACCTATCGATGCAAAGATCCTGTCAAACTCCATCGAGTCTGCTCAGAAGCATCTTGAGGATCAGAACTTCCAGAGAAGAAAGAACGTCATCGCATACGACGACGTTATGAACCTCCAGCGCCAGAAGATCTACGAGCAGCGCCAGGACGTTCTTGAGGGAATCTCCCTTAAGGACAGAATCATTTCCTGGATCGAGGCAAATATCGTTGAGTCTGTTGAGGCTTGCCTTGCGGCTGAGGACAGAGCGGAATGGGAGATCGATGCGCTTATCAATAAGTATGCAGGTCTTCTCTGCACAAGAGATGAGATCGATGCGCTCCCCAAAAACAATTCCGAGGCTCGCCGCATCCTTGCCGAGCAGATGACAGAAAAGGCAATGGCGATCTACGAGGAAAAGGAGCAGCATATCTTCGGTGAGGAGCAGATGCGTGAGGTTGAGAGAGCTATCCTTCTCCGCAACGTTGACCAGAAGTGGATGGATCACCTTGAGGCAATGGACAGCCTTATGGAGTCTGTCGGTCTTCAGGCATATGCTCAGCGTAACCCCATCAGCGAATACCGCCTTGCAGGCGACGAGCTCTTTGCAGACCTTGTTGAAATGATCCGTGATGATACTGTAAGAGGTGTTCTCATGGTTATGCCAAGACCCCAGGCAATGGAGCGTGAGCAGGTGGCAAAGCCTGTAACCGCAGGCTTTGCAGGCAAGGGCGACGGAACTGTGAAGAAGAAGCCCGTAGTTAAGAAGGCAGAGGAGAAGGTCGGCAGAAACGATCCCTGCCCCTGCGGAAGCGGCAAGAAATATAAGAAGTGCTGCGGCGCTGCCGGTGCAGGTGCAGGTGAGGAATAATATGAAAAACGTAAAAAACGAGCCCTTGCGCCTTGGGCTTATAGCCACAGGAGCCATATTCCTTTTTAACCCCACCATCAATATTTTGGACCCCTTGCCCGACCTTATCGGCTTCTGGATGATAGCCTATGCTTTGACTGCAGTGGCTTATCTTTCAGAGCATATGTATGAGGCAAGAAAGAATTTTGTTTATCTTGCATTCCTCGAGGGAGCGAAGCTTCTCGTTAACCTGACTGTCCCCGGCACGTCAGGCTCCTTCCTCCTTCTGATGACGTTTTGCTTTGTGGTGCTGGAAATGATTCTTTTCCTTCCTGCAGTGGGCAGCCTTTTTGAGGGAATCAGCTCCATGGGCACAAGACACGGCGCTCCCGACAGCTTTTTCTACGTGCCTCTTTCAAAGGGCAAAATGAGAAAAACTCAGAAGCTTCTTGCGTCTGTTACAGAAGCAAAGACCCCCAAGGATAAAGAGCTTATTCTTAAGAAGATAGATAAGATATCAAAGAGGATGTCTCTTGGCGGGCTCAAGATATTCACGATTCTGGCATTCCTCGTCCGTCAGGGCGGAGCTATCCTTCCCACCCTTCCAAACCTCAAGCTTTACGGAGATGCATACTTTGTAACGTCCGGACAGATAAACTGGTCTCAGTTTGTGGGAATCTTCTATATCCTTTCATGGATAGCAGGCTTTTCCGTGTGCATCCCCTGGCTCTGCAAATTCAGAGCATATTGGAGGAGTATGGGAAATTACGTAGAGCTTGAGGAAAAGCTTTATTCCAAGTATGCAACGGAGGTCCTCACAGATAAGGGCAGACTTTATGCAGACCTTATGCAGAAGGTGATGATAATCGGAATCGTTGCCTGCTGTGCAACCTTCACCTTCCCTGTTGATAACGTAAATTTTGTTCCAAATTTTATAACCGCAGGACTTGTTATTGCGGCTCTCGTTTATCTCATTCCCTTTGGGAAGAGATATTGTGTTGCGGGAATCGTAGCAAGCTCTCTCTGGGCAGTCGTTTCCGCAGTCGGCATATGGCTCCAGTCTGATTATAAGGCAATGAACTACGACCCCGCAGCGGCAGTAGCCTTCGGCGGAGAGGGACGCGGTGCGGCAAAGGAGCTTTACTTCAGAATGGAGATATTCTCCTATATCGAGGCTGCGCTCTTCCTTGTAACCGCTCTCATATTTGCATACGTGTTTGTTCAGGCTCTGAAGGGTCATATCGGAATAATGCCCCCCAGAATGGATGGCATGCCGAGAGATGAGAAAAAGCTCACAAAATGCCTCAAGCCCGTAGCAATCAGCGGCGGAGTGGTAATCCTCTTCAACTTTGTCCTCACCTTTGTAACCAAGTGGTTTGCAGGTGCATGGATAATCAACATGGCGGCAGTTATCGTCCTTGCAGTATTTGCCATCCGAGCATACTACAGCCTCCTCGATAACGTCTACATACCCCTTAAAAGAAAATTCTGATAAAAAAACGGTCGCAAGCAATTGCGACCGTTTTTTTGTTAGTGTTTTAAATTCGGGTTTGTCGATGTGAACTATAAATGATTTCGTAGGGGCCGATGCTGGTAGGAATGTTCCATTCCTACGATCGGCCCGTTACAGACGTAACAATTCGCTGTGAATATCGTTTCGTTCTCGTGCAGATGGGCGGGCTGATGTGGGCATCAGCCCCTACGAAATGCCAATAACATCTCCCTCATAGACCCGAATTTGAAGTTAAAGAATAAAGAATAAACAAAATGGCTACGGGAAAACCCATAGCCATTCTTTTTATAAAGTTTTTTGGGAGTGCAGAGGACT
>JAZRRC010000071.1:0-3170 GCA_045650355.1 Candidatus Avispirillum sp.
TACTATGGAGGTATATTTATGAAAACAATAAAAAGATTATTGTGTATGGCAATTGCAATTATGATGTTGATGTCTTGCGTATCAATGACTGCAACTGCCGAAGAGGGCGCAGCGGGAGTTTTTTCGGATGTATCGGGCGACCAGATATATTCAAATGCCGTTTCAACTCTTAATCTTATGGGTGTAATTAACGGGTATCCCGACGGCACCTTTGGCCCTGAAATAAATGTTACAAGGGCAGAGTTTACTGCAATGCTTATGAGAACTCTCAATCTTGGAAATGTTGGTTCTTCAAGTGCTGCAGAGCTTCCCTTTACAGATGTTGCCGACGATAATTCGGATATCAATTGGGCTATACCCAACATCAATACAGCTTATGGTATGAAGGTTATTAACGGTTATGAGGATTCAACCTTCAGACCCAGCGCAAATGTTGCATATGAAGAAGCTGTGAAAATGATAGTATGTACACTTGGCTATGGCGAGAATGTCGATGTTTCGGCAACTCCCTGGTATGCAAACTATATTGCAATCGGTAACCAGATAGGAATTACCAAAACTGCTTCAAAAATCGGACAGGTTGAAGCACCTGCGACACGTGCTTGCATTGCTCAGCTTTTGTATGATTCTTTAGAGGTAAGATTGGTTAAAAATGGTTCAAAGACTGAAGAAACCATTCTTAACAGCTATCTTGGATACGAGAAGCAGACCGGTATTATTGCATCAAACGGTGTTACCGGAATAATGAGCCCAAATGTAAGTGATAAGGACGACGAGGTACAGATTTACACAGAGGACGAGGGCTTATATACTTACAAAACAAGTGATGAAAGCCTGAAGAATTACCTCGGGCACGAGATAGAATTCTATTATACAGAGAATGATACTCACGCGCGCATACTTATGCTTTATGTTCTTCATTCGAGCGAGCCTGTTGTTATAAATGCGGCAAACGTTGAAAAGAGAAGCACTGATGAGGGAACACTTGCTTATTATGAGAACCTCGATGATGAAGACGAAAAAGAGCTTGCGCTTGAGAGTGACAACGTTGTTATTTACAATGGCAAGCTGTATGGCGAGGATGCAGAGGAGAGCCGTTTTGACAAGAGTATGGTTCCGACCCTCGGACAGTTAAAGCTTACAGACTCTAACGATAACGGCAAATATGATATTATTGAGATAACCGCGTATGAGGTGTACTACGTATCAAACAAGGATACTGCCAAAAAGGGAATTATAGATAATTTGATTGCCCCTGCGGATAAGAAGACGGTATCGCTTGATGTGGATGCAGACAAAAACCTTTATATCGTAGACGAGGATGGTAAAGAGGTTAGCTACAGCTCTATTTCTGCAGGCAACATAATCTGCCTTGCAAAGAGCAGAAGCGAAAACGGCGGAACTGTTATAACAACGGCGGTTGTTTTGGATAACAAGGTTACAGGCACAATTACTGCAAGCAAGAATGATACCGTTACGATTGCGGGCAAGGAGTATTCCTATTCACAGGCGGCTCCGTGGATGAACGGCGGAACCCTTGAAGAACCGCAGGTTCAGGATTCGGGAACATATTTCCTTGATTTAAACGGAGATATCGTTGCATATAACAAAAATGCGGTAACAGAAAACGTAAAGTATGGATATATCCTCGGATACTATGAAGATCCGGAGTCTATGGAAGAAGAGGTTGAATTCAGAGTCCTTACAACTACAGGAACTACAGAATACCTCGGCACATACAAAAATACAACTATAAACGGCGAAACATTCCCGACAGGAGTTGCAGTTGCGAATGAGCTTAAACAGACCGCGACAAACGGACATACCGGAAAGTTTGCTGTTCAGCAGCTTGTAAAGTATACCACAAGAAAGAGTGACGGCAAGGACGTATTTGCAAAAATTGTTACAGTCAGCGGAGCTGACCAAGGTCAGGATATTACGACAGATAAGCTTACAGCCCTTAAGAGCTTTTATAATGATGATATGAGTGACCCCAAGACTGCAACATATAGCAGTTCCTCCAAGACTCTTACAACCGTTGAGGAAGGCGATGCAGCACCTACCAAGATTAGCCTTGGTAATGCAGTAGTTATATCTGTTCCCGAAGACAGAGAGGATTACGATGAGTTCAGAAAAACCTCAATTTCATCAAGCCTTAAAGATGGTGTCAGCTATACTGTAGAGGTATTTGACCTCTCTAAATCCAATGTTCCTAAAGTTGTTGTAGTATATGGTGCGGATAACTCTCAGGCTGTTAATACACTCTCACCCGTATATATTGTTGATTCGATAGGACAAGAGCTCAACAATGGCGATGAGATGTACAGAGCAGAGGTTTATGATGTCGCTGATGGCAGCACTTCGCTCAAAAAGATATGGATTTCTGACGAGAGTGATGATGAAGGAGATTTAGAGCCGGGTGATATATTCAGAGCGGGTCTTGACAGAGATGGACATTCTGTAGCCGAGGAAGATTATATGATTCTGGATATGAGCGAGGGCGTAAGCTTTGGCACAGTTCTTGAAGACGCAAGAGAGGATATTACAGACATTGAAGAGGCAGAGTTTGTAACAATTGTCGGAAGCGTTGTTGCAAGAGATGAAGAAACTATTCTTATTGCCGACCGCAAGTTCAGCGATGATGACGTTAAAGAACAGTCATATCTTACAACAGATGCTATGAGCTTTGATATCGAGCAGTTCGAGGACGCTATCGTTTTGACATATGATACAGAGGGCGATGAGCTTGAAATAATCTCAGGAGATTATATAGAGACAATCGCAGGCTTTACCTCATACACAGACGAGGTTGCGCCCACAAAGATTTTGATTTATATGTCAGAGGGCGAGATTAAGTTACTTTGCGTGCTTCCATCTGAATTTTAAAAACCAGTCCCCGAAACAGAACTTCTGTTTCGGGGATTTTTAACGGCGGGGATACTATGGGCTTATTAAAAAAAGTAAATATAAACGGCGAGATATTTTCGGAATACGTATTTTTAACATATGAGCTTTGCTTTGCCGAAACGGATGCGCATACCCGTGCAGAGTATATCTTTGCACTTCCTAAAGGGGCGGTGATTTCCGATGCCCAAATTATATGTACAGACGGACGCAGGATAGAAACCTCTGTAATTTCGGCAACTCACGCGGCACGCCTTAATGATGTT
>JAZRRC010000072.1:0-12805 GCA_045650355.1 Candidatus Avispirillum sp.
TATCGTATTCGGTGGTAGAAGAGCTAAGACTGCTCCCCTTGTATACCAGTCCTTTAACTGGCAGCACGGTGCATTCGTTGGTTCTATCATGGCATCCGAGACAACTGCAGCTGCAGCAGGTGCTGTCGGCGTAGTTCGTCGTGACCCCATGGCTATGCGTCCCTTCGTTGGTTACAACATGGGTGACTACTTCAAGCACTGGATCGAGATGGGCAAGGTTATCCCCAACGCTCCCAAGATCTTCCACGTTAACTGGTTCCGTACAGATGACGAAGGCCACTTCATTTGGCCCGGCTTCGGCGACAACATGAGAGTTCTTAACTGGATCATCGACCGTTGCGAGGACAAGGTTGACGCTGTTGAGACTGCTATCGGCTTCGTTCCTAAGGCAGAGGATATCAACATCGAGGGTCTCGATATCTCTATCGATACTATCCGTGATCTTCTCACAGTTGACGTTGAGTCCTGGAAGGAAGACGTTGCTAACATCAAGGAGTTCTACGCTCTCGTTGGCGACCACGTTCCTGCTGAGATGTACGAAGAGCTCGCAGCTCTCGAGGCAAGACTCGGCTAATTTCCGAAATAATAAAAGCCACCGATTATTCGGTGGCTTTTTTCTTTAGTGTTTTGAGATATTCCTTATGCTCTTTGGGGACGCGATAGCTCTCGCAGGCCTTTTGAATTGCTTTATTATGAACCCATAAGGGGAGTCTTCCCTCTTCAAAGAACGGAAGGATCGCTTCGGGCTGAAAGGCTACGGCTGTTGCAAAATACCAGGCGCACATCATGTTTATATAGTATTCGCTGCTTTCTATTGCGGCTACCTTTTCGGCATATTCAACTTTGAAATCCTCCGAGAGAAAATGGCGCATTAGAAGGCCTATACCGTATCTGACGGTATACATCTTATCGCTTGCCATCCAGCAATCAATGCAGGACAGCAGGCGATCTTTATTTGATTTTAGAATTTTCGGGTTCATTGAATCACAGGTTGCCCAGTTATCAACGTAGGGCAAAAATCTGTCAAGCGCCTCAATGCAACGGTCAAAATCCTTGATTTTCTCAATGAGAAAGGCGTGGAGATTATCCTCCTCGTAGTAGGTATGAGGAAGGTCTTTCATAAACTGCGCAGCCGTCTCTTCATCTATACATTTTGCAAATTTGCGAAGGACGGGAGTTCTGACACCTATTACCCGATCAGTGTCAACGGTTGGCATAAGAGCGCACTGAAAGCTCTTATACTCGGGGTCACAGTTTTCAAAAAGAAAAGCAATAATGTCCGTCATTTTACAAGAAGCTTCTCTGCAACTGCTTTATCTACGTTTACCGTTGCAGACCAGTTAGTGTGATAAATAACGTATCCGGGCTTTGCATTGGGGGGCTTTTTAACCTGCTTTACTCGGGTATAATCAACCTCTGCAAAGGCGCCCTCGCCTGCCTTGGAATGAACTGCCGCAATTATACAAGCCTCGGTAAAGTCCTCAGCAGGAGGCTCGGGGAGGCCTGCGCACTCCATTATAACGTGGCTTCCGGGCATGTTTTTAGCATGGAACCACCAGTCGCCCTTCTCTGCGTGCTTGAATGTGAGCCAGTCGTTTGCGGTATTGTTCTTTCCGCAAAGAACTGTATATCCGTTAGTTGTCTTAAATGTGAGATAAGAGGGCTTCTGCTGCTTTTTCTCGGAGAACTGCTTCATTTTAGAAGCATATCCCGAATGATAAAGCTCGCTTCTGATCTCTGAAAGATCCTTCTCTGTTTCCGCACGGGACAGGGCATCTCTTACTGTTGCAATATACTTAATCTCATTCTCGCAAAGGGCGATCTGCTCTGTTAAGTGCTCCTTTGCGGATTTTGATTTCTGATATTTCTTATAATATTTCTGAGCGTTCTGAGCAGGTGTAAGCTTGGAATCAAGCTTTATCTCAACCTGTGTGCCGTCCATGTAGTTATCAAGAACACAGCTCTCCTGACCTCTTTTTAAGCGGTAAATATTAGCTGTTATAAGGTCTCCGTAAAGGCGGAAGGTCTCACCCTCCTCACAATCGGCAAGCTCGCTCAGCTGAAGCTGATATTTCTTTGCAAGACGGGCATCTGCCGCTGTTAGTATTTTGAGAATATCCGCTGCCTTCTGGGAAATTTTCTCATCACGGCTCTTATCCGCAAAGAAGGTATCAAGCATTTCTCCAAAAGAAGCGCACTCACGCATCTCATAATCTTCACCATACTGGGTTATGGGCATGAAGCAGTACTGCTTCGGCACGTTATTCTTATCGTAAAGAATAACGGGAGATCCCTTTGCGCTGAGGATATTTCTTATAACGTCAAAGAAAACACCGGTCAAATTGCGGGCACATTCATTAAGAGTAGCACCGGCAGATCCGCCTGAAATCGTTGCAATTTCTCTTGCAACAAGGGGAGAAATTCCTGAAAAATTGCTCATAATAAACTTCTCGCAGGGGCGCTCTCCGTCGCACTCTGCGGCAAGTCGCTTGAAGGAATCCTCATCCTGAGTCAAGGGATCAAGCTTATCCTGTGCAGGGGGTGCCTCGTAGATCATACCGGGGAGTAGCTGACGGCGAAGGCTCTGTGTGAAATCAACCTGTCTCAGCACCGTGAGTATCTTATCATTTCCGTCAGTCAGCACGATATTGGAATACTTACCCATCATCTCGACGATGACGTGCTTTTCGCAATGGAAGCCCATATCGTCAAAGGCATCGAAGGAAAGGCGGGCAGCTCGCTCAAATCCAAGCTGCTCTGCTCCCTTGAAAACTGCGCCCTGAAGATGCTTTCTGAAAAGCATACAAAGCATGGGTGCCTTCTGAGGGTTTTCCGATTTTGTATTTGTAATATTGATTCGGGGGCAACGGCTACCTGCATTTATAAGAAGTCTCTGAGTGTTTCCGTAGTTACGAATAAGAAAAACAAGCTCGTCACGGGCAGGCTGATATATTTTTTCTACCTTACCGCCACCGATTTTTTCGTTAATTTCATTCAAAACGAATGAAAGCATACCGGCATCAAAGGCCATTTAAATCACCAACTTAGTCAATTGTAGTTTATTGATAAAAAATTATTTTTAAGCATGCGCCTATATTCTTTCGCAAACGAAGGAATAGCGCTCGCCCTCAAGGATAAATCCGCATTTTTCTGCAAGAGCAGAAGAGCCTGTATTATCAAGAGAGCATTTATATCTTACAGTCATTCCCTTTGACAAAAGGTGCTCTGTCAGTGCTCTGACGCAGGCAATACCGTATCCGCATCTTCTGTGCTCGGGGGCGGTTTCAACGCTTATTTCAACGGAATTATCGCTGTATTTCACGTCATTCATACCAGCATAGGCAAGCATTCTTCCCTCGTCAAGCACAGCAAAAATTACGTCCTCGCCATCGTCTGCAATCTCGATATCGCAGCTAGACAGCTCACATATTTTCGCAAGAACGGCATTTGATGAAATCATATGAACCTTGACGTTGCAACTGTTTTTCGGCAGCTGCATATCAGGTCTGAAAACATATTCTTTCATCCATTCATTTTCGTTAGGAACACGGGAAAGTCCATGTTTTTTTGCAACCGTCTCAATTACACGGTGAATCTCTTCGAGTGCTTCCTCTGACAAAAGACGGCCCTTATATTTCTCTTCCCACGCTCTCGTTTCTCTTTCGCATACGGAATAGGTCAGCACCTCAGCCTCGCCAACTGCAGGCACAAATACCTCTACAGGGACCGCATAGCAGGAAAAGCCTGAAAGAGCAAATTCCTCAAGCTCTCTATCCTCTATCTTTACCACAAAAAGCACCTCTCTTTACGTTCATAATCTCGAAAGTCTTTATTAGAATAACAGATTTTTTCTGTTTTTTCAACACTTGTGCACAATTTCTATGGAATAATGTATTAAATATATATTTGTAAATATTTGCAAAAACATTTGCTTTCCCGATCCTTCTGTGCTATAATAGATTGATATTTTGTTTGTATACCCCAAGAAAGGATCCCAAATGTCCAGATACATCGAAAAAGTAGAAAAGCTCACACTTCCCGTTATACCCACAAGGGGCCTTGTTGCATTCCCTTCAATCCCCCTGAGCTTTGAAATAGAAAGAGAAGTTTCCATTGCTGCCGTTAATGCCGCAAAGGATTCCGATATGTTCGTCCTTCTTCTTTGTCAGAAGTCTATCGATTGCGAAGCACCCACTCCCTTTGATCTTTACGACGTAGGTACGGTTTGCCGTATCAAGCAGACACACAATACCCCCGGCGGAATCGTCAGAGTTATTGCAGAGGGCGTATGCCGAGCTAAAACACTTTCCTTCACCGCTATCGGTGACTGTATGTATTGTGACGTTCTCACAAAGACAGTATCCCTCGAAAACGGAGAGGATGACGTTCACGCACAGGCTCTTATGAGAGAGGCTGTTACTTCCCTCGAAACAATGATCAAGATCGCTCCCGTTGACGGAGACGATATCCTTCTTGCAGCTATGTCTGTCAAGAATCCCGGTCAGCTCGCTGACTTTATTGCATCCAGCTCCCTTGTTAAGTTTGAGGACAAGCAGCAGGTGCTCAACGTTTTCGAGCCTCTTGAAAGACTGGAAAACCTCCTCATCATTATGCAGAGCGAAACCAAGCTTCTCGGACTTGAGATGTCTATTCACAAGAAGGTCCGTGAGGCCATTGATGAAAATCAGCGCGAATATTACCTTCGCGAGCAGCTCAAGGTCATTCAGGGCGAGCTTAACGGCGAAAGCGATGATGAGATCGAGGAATATTATGACAAGATCTACGCAAAGGGCTTTCCTCAGGAGATCACAGATAAGCTTATAAAGGAAACAGGCAGACTTGCAAAGTCTCCCTTCGGAAGCCCCGAGGCGGCAGTTCTTCGCAACTATCTCGATATTTGCCTCGAGATTCCCTTTACAACGGTTACCGATGATACTGTTGACGTTGCAAAGGCAAAGAAGATACTTGATGACGATCACGACGGTCTTGAAAAGCCCAAGGAAAGAATTCTTGAGTATCTTGCAGTTAAGCAGCTCAACCCCGAGCTTGGCAATCAGATCATCTGTCTTGTTGGCCCTCCCGGTACAGGTAAGACCTCTCTGGGTGCCTCCATTGCCCGTGCTATGAACCGCAAGTTCGTTCGAGTTTCCCTCGGCGGTGTTCGTGATGAGGCTGAAATTCGCGGTCACAGAAAGACATACGTTGCTGCAATGCCCGGCAGAATCGTTAATGCTCTCACTCAGGCAGGAAGCATGAATCCCGTTATGCTTCTCGATGAGGTTGACAAGCTTTCATCCGATTTCAAGGGAGATCCCTCCTCCGCACTCCTCGAGGTTCTTGACGGCGAGCAGAACAAGACCTTCCGCGATCATTTCGTTGAAATGCCCTGCGACCTTTCCAAGGTTATGTTCATTGCTACGGCAAACAGCCTTGATACTATTCCCCGTCCTCTTCTTGACCGAATGGAGATCATCGAGCTTTCCTCCTACACAAAGAACGAGAAGGCTTCTATTGCTGAGAACCACCTTATTCCCAAGCAGCTGAAGCGCCACGGTCTTACAAAGAGAGCTCTCCGCATCTCAAGACAGGTTATTGAGGAGATCATTGACGGATATACAAGAGAATCCGGTGTTCGTAATCTCGAGCGTGAGATCGCTTCCCTTTGCAGAAAAGCAGCGAGAATCATGATCGAAAGCGGCAAAAAGAGCGTTTCCGTTACTGCTCAGAATCTCCACTCCTTCCTCGGTGCAAGAAAATTCCTTGACGAAAAGACTTCAACTGAAAATGAGGTAGGTGTTGTTAACGGTCTTGCTTACACCTCCGTTGGCGGTGACGTTCTCAAGATCGAAACAACCATTATGGACGGTACGGGTAAGATCGAGCTTACAGGTACACTCGGCGACGTTATGAAGGAATCTGCAAAGATCGCAGTTTCCTACGTCAGAGCACATTCTGCAGAGCTTGGCATCTCCTCCGATTTCTATAAGACAAAGGATATTCACATCCACGTTCCCGAGGGTGCAACTCCCAAGGACGGCCCCTCTGCCGGCGTTACAATGCTTTCAAGCCTTGTGAGCGCACTTTCCGGCACACCCGTTCGCTGTGACACAGCAATGACCGGTGAGCTTACTCTCACAGGCCGAGTTCTTCCCATCGGCGGTCTCAAGGAAAAGACTACTGCCGCTTGGAACGCAGGAATCAAGCGTGTTATTATCCCCGTTGATAACGTACGCGATCTCGAGGAGATCGACCCTATAGTAAGAAAGAGCCTTCTCTTTATCCCTTGCAAAAAGTGCGATCAGGTTCTTTCGGAAATTCTTGTTAAGGACGAAAAGTCCTCCTCTGCTGTAAGCACAGGTTCCTCCAGCGACAGCACAGTATGTGCTATCCCCGCCGAGGCTCCTTGCCATAAAGCAACAACAGCTGTAAACATGAAGGAAAAAGTAAAAAAATGAAACTGAATCTTAATAACGTATCCCTGCTTATTTCCGCAGGTGTTCCCAAGCAGTTCCCCGCTCTTGTAGTTCCCCAGGTTGCATTCTCCGGACGCTCGAACGTTGGAAAAAGCTCTCTTATCAATTCTCTTTTGCAGAGAAAAGCCCTTGCCCGTGTCAGCGGTACTCCCGGAAAGACTGTTACTGTAAACTTCTACTCCGTTGATCAGAAGCTTCTTCTCGTTGACCTTCCCGGCTACGGCTTTGCAAAAAGAACCTTTGAGGATAAGAAAAGATGGTCTGCATTAACTGATGCTTATTTTACGGGCAATAATAACATTGACCTTCTTCGCTGCGTAGTTCAGCTTATTGACGGTAAGGTTGGCCCCACTGCCGATGACCGCCAGATGCTTGACTATCTCACAGAGGCAGGACTTCCCTTTATTATCGTTTATACAAAGGTCGATAAGCTTAATGCAACTCAGAAGAAGGCACTTGCTGCTTCCATGGGTCAGTATGAGGCGGCAAGCGCTGAGATCATGTATTCCTCAGAAACAAAGGAAGGCCGTGATGAGGTGTGGAACACCATCATCAAGATGTGCGAAAATTAATTAGTTCAAAGAGGTATTAAACCCAAATGATTTACGATCTTATAACCTCTCTTGCCGAAGGAAATTCTCTTCGTGATATCCTCCCCGGCATACTTTTCACAATAATCGTTGTAGTATTCTCCCTTTCTCTTCACGAGTCAGCTCATGCCCTTGCGTCATATAAGCTTGGAGACCATACTGCAAGAAATATGGGAAGAATATCCCTTAACCCTTCAAAGCATCTCGATCCTCTCGGAACAATATGCATGATGCTTTTCGGCTTCGGTTGGGCAAAGCCTGTTCCCGTAAACTCACGTAACTTCAAAAATCCCCGTGTAGGTATGGCAATAACTGCCCTTGCAGGCCCCCTTTCAAATATTATCCTCTCTTTCATTTCCCTTCTTATATGGATACTTATAGAACGTTTTCTTCCCGTACCCGTTATGATTGCTGAGGGTGTTAGCTTTGGCGAAAAGCTTCTTTATTTCCTCTGCATACTCCTTCAGTATTTCCATATTCTGAATCTTTATCTTGCAGTATTTAATCTGCTTCCCATCCCTCCCCTTGATGGCTCAAAGATACTTTTTCTCTTTTTGCCTCCCAAGGCTCTTATCTTCGTTCACAACAACGAGCACATCTTCAGATACGTTCTCATCGCCCTGCTTGTTTTCAGCAAAGCATCAGATTTCATCAATGTCATAACAGCCCTTATCAGCAACGGCATGATTTGGCTTATTACACTTATCCCGGGTATCTGATATGGAAGCGATCAATTACAAGCTTGAAAAATTCGAGGGTCCTCTCGACCTTTGTCTTAGCCTCATCAAGAAAAACAAGATGAGCATTGAGGATATTCAGATATCTATCCTCTGCGATCAGTATATGGAGTATATCAACAGCATGGAAAATGCGGATATTGAAATCTCCAGCGAATTCCTCCTTATGGCAAGCGAGCTTATGCTTATAAAAAGCAAGATGCTCCTTCCCAGAAACGAGGAAGAGGAGGAAGACCCCCGTGCTGCCCTTGCAGCGGCTGTCCTTGAATATCAGAGAGCCAAGGAAGCATCCACATATCTCAAGGATATGTTTGAGGAATACGGACTCCGTATGGTGAAGGATACTGATGAGATAGCTCCCGACAAAAAATACGTTGCAGACCAGAAGGCAGAAATTCTTGCCGCAGCGCTTATCAGAGTTATGACTCAGGTGCGTGTTTCCGACAGCGAAGCACGAGAGCGCTTCACTCCCCTTATTGCAAAAAAGCAGGTTTCCGTAGCATCTATCGTTGAAAATCTTGCAAAGCGTCTTGAAGGCGGCAGAAAGGTTAATCTTGAAGGATTTTTCCGAAGCGCCGAAACAAGAGGAGAGCTCGTTTCAATGTTCCTTGCTATGCTTGAGCTTTTGAAATCCGGCGTTCTCGTTCTTGACGAATCTGAAACACAATCAAACAATGAGGGTGTTATAGATGCAGTATCAGGCGTTCTCGTTTCTCTTAAGGAGGGCGCAGATATTTCAAGCCTTACGGAAATCATCAAAGACGAATAAATCAGTTTAGTTTTACTCCGCTTTATTGCGGAATGGAGATAATAATGGAAACAGAAATCAAAGAAGAAGAGCTTCTCGAGGATGAAGCCGAAAAGGCGGATGACAGCGAGGATATCGTTTCACTGAATATTGAGGAGGAGGAGCCGCCCGAGGACTTTGACGTTCCTCATGCCTGCAAGATAATTGAATCCGTTCTTTTTGCGGCAGGCTACCCCGTCAGCTACAATACTCTCGGAAAGGTACTTGAGATTTCCGCAGGTGCGGCAAAGAAAATAGTTCGAGACTACGCCGAGGACTACAACAGAGAGGACGGCATTATTCCCCGAGGAATCATGCTTCTCCCCTTTGAGTCTACCTGCCAGCTTTGCACAAAGGAGCAGTTCGGTCAGTACGTTAGAACGGCACTCGGTATCAGACGTGGCGGAAACCTTTCTCAGTCCTCTATCGAGACCCTTGCGGTTATTGCTTATAACGAGCCTGTAACCCGCGCCTTTATCGATACGGTTCGCGGTGTTGACTCAAGCTATGCCGTTACAAACCTTCGCGAAAAGGAGCTTATTGAGCCCTGCGGCCGACTTGACGTGCCCGGAAGACCCCGTCTTTACAGAACAACAAGCAACTTCCTTCGCGTGTTCGGTCTTTCCTCTCTTGAGGAGCTTCCCGAGGTACCCGTACCTACCTCCGATAATATTACTCAGCTTACGATCGATGCGGAAGCATCTGACTTTAACGACTAAAAAAAGGATGTGAGAATTTGATCGCATTATATATTCTTCTCGGTCTTATAGTGCTGATCGCTTTGATTCTCAGCCTTAACGTAGAGATCAGCTACAGACTGAAGGAAAAAGTATTTTCACTCTACCTTCGGGTTGGTCCTGTGAAAATCAAGCTCGTTCCCGGAAAGAAGAAAAAATTCAATTATAAAAAGCTTGCAAAGAGGCTTCGAGGTCGTAAGATCAGCGAAATTAAATTTGCAAAAAAGAAAAAGGAATCGGGAAAAAGTCTTGATATAAAAGAGCTTTTCAGCGATCTTCGCATTGATAAGATGATCGACGAGATCTCAAAAAGCGCAAAAAATCCGGAGCTTACCAAAATTGTCCTTATGGCTGTTAAGGAGTTTTCACTTAAATTCCAGAAAAAGCTCCACACCCACATAACCCATCTCGTCATCAAGGTGGACGAAAAGGATGCAGCCCAAACCTGTATCCGTGCAGGAATCATAACTCAGGCGGTTTCTTATCTTCTTGAGTTTCTGGACGTTTGCACCAACATGAAAGCCATGAAGAACGGCGCAGTTGCAGTTATTCCCTCCTTTGATGACAGCGGATACGAGTTTCTTATAGAGGGAAAGTTCCGCATTAGAATCCACAGTCTTCTTACATCGTTTATTTCTGCAGCCTTCAAAAGCGTGGCTGCAGCTTCAAATGAAAATAATACATCCGTGATACGAAAGGATATAAAAAAATGAGCGAGAACAAAATGACCGAAATCATCCGTGCATCAATTGACAGCATTAAGTCCTCCTTTGATGCAAACACAGTTACAGGCGACCCCATTACAACAGCAAACGGAACTGTTATTATCCCCGTTTCCAAGCTCAGCGTTGGCTTTGCTACCGGCGGTGTTGATTACCTCGGCAAGAATGCGGCTAACAATTCCAAGAACAATTTCGGCGGTGGCGGCGGTACAGGTGTTACTGTAACTCCCGTTGCTTTCATCGTTGTTGCTCCCAACGGTAACGTTGAGATGCTCAGCATTGCTAATCCCGTCCGTGAGCCTCAGGACCCTATTACACAGATCATCAACGCAATCGAGCGTTCTCCCGAGCTTATTGAAAAGCTCAAGGCTGTTTTTTCCAAGAAGAAGGAAGAAACTCCTGCAGAATAAGCTTTTTTGAATAGGGATGACCTTTTTCGCAAAAGATATCAGTATCAAAAGAAAAAGGACCTTCCTATGAAAAAACGCTTGATTTCTCTTTTATTAATACTGACGCTTCTCTTTTCATCAGTTATCTCTGCAGGTGCTGCAGGGCTTTCTCTCAGTGCCAAAAGCGCAGTACTGCTTGACGGAAATTCAAAGGAAATACTCTTTGAAAAGAACGCAGGCGAAAGAATGCCAATGGCAAGCACAACGAAGATAATGACAGCTCTTGTGGTTCTTGACAGATGCTCACTTTCCGATACCTTTAAGGTAAATGAAAGGGCTGTGGGTACCGAAGGCTCAAGCGCATATCTTCAAAAGGGAGAGGAGCTTTCCTTTGAGGCAGCCTTATATGCCATTCTTTTGCAAAGCGCAAATGACGTTGCCAATGCCCTGGCATATGAGATTTCAGGAAGCCTCGAGGACTTTGCCGCTCTTATGAACGAAAAGGCAAAGGAGCTGGGTCTTTCAGATACTCAGTTTCAGAATCCCAGCGGATTGAGCGCTGAGGGACACTATACTACTGCCCGTGACCTTGCCCTCCTCGGTGCGGTCTGCCTTGAAAACGAGGATTTTTATAAGATAGCGTCCACAAGGACTGCTACCGTAAAAATCGGAGAAAATGACCGTACCTTTGTAAATCACAACAAGCTACTCTCTATTTACGAGGGAGCGGTGGGGATTAAAACAGGCTTTACCAAGGAAAGCGGAAGGTGTCTTGTGGGGGCTGCCGAGAAAAACGGAGTCCGTCTTATTACAGTTACTCTTCGTGCTTCAAGCGACTGGGCTGACCATAAAGCAATGCTTGACTTTGGCTTTTCTTTATATCGGGAATACACCCTATATTCGGACAGCTCCTTTACGGTTGAGCTTCCCTTAGCCGGAAAAGCCTCTTTTATCTCAGCTTCACCCAAAGGCGAAAAATCAGTTTTTCTCCCCAAAGGAACTAAGATCTTTGTATCGGTCGAAGCACCTTATCTTATAACTGCGCCAATTAAAAAGGGACAAAAGATAGGAACCCTTGTCTTCTTTGCAAACGGGCGCAAAATTCACAGCACTCCCCTTTTAGCACAATCGAAAGTTGCGTGACAATATGGAAAAAATCAAATTACAAAAGTATTTTACCGACTGCGGCGTTATGTCCCGCAGAGCGGCAGAGCGTGAGATCGAGGCAGGAAACGTTACTGTCAACGGCGCTGTTGCCACAATCGGTGACAGAATCGACCCCGAGTGCGATACTGTTCGCTGGAACGGTGAAATCATCTCTCCCTCAAATGAGGGAAATACATATATAGCGCTGAACAAGCCCCTCGGCTACGTTACAACTATGTCCGACGAAAAGGGCAGAAAAACAGCATTCGAGCTTGTCAGCGACCTCGGAAAGAGAGTTTATCCCATCGGCAGACTTGATATGTACTCCGAGGGTCTTCTCCTCTTTACCGATGACGGAGAGCTTGCCAATAAGCTGACCCATCCCTCCCACGAGTTTTCAAAGAACTACCGTGTAAAGGTTAAGGGCGCAGTTACTGACAAGGATATCAAGAAGCTTCTATCCCCCATGGAGCTTGACGGATACGAGCTTCGCCCCATCAAGGCAAGAATCGTTAAATCCGGTGAGTGTGACCGTGAGGGCAACGTTTATTCAACTCTTGCAATCACTCTCTTTGAAGGCAGAAACAGACAGATCCGCAGAATGTGCGAAAAGTGCGGTCTTGTGGTTATGCGTCTACGCCGTGTTTCAGTCGGAAACATTAAACTCGGCGAGCTTCCTCTCGGAAAGTGGCGCTATCTTACCGACGAAGAGATCGAATATCTGAAGAATAATTAAAGGTGTACTATGTTTGCAGTTAAACCCCTTCCCGACAAGGAAGCTCAAAGGAGCATCTGCGAAATGCTTGAGATTCCCTTTATTGAAGAAAGCTTTGCATACTTTGCCGCAAATCTTAATGATGACGGCTCTGCGATCAAAGACCTTATCGGACTTTTGCAGTTCACAATGAAGGAAGAAACAGGCGAAATTCTCTCCCTCACTCCCTTCCCCGGAAAGGAAGAAGACGAGGCTATGATCATTATGGAGCGCGCCTGCATGAGTCTTATGTGGCGCAGCGGAATGAAGCAGATGATAATGAAGGAAACAGCAGGACCCGACACAGTCCTCAACCGCTCAGGCCTTCCCAAAAAGGACGGAGTATACTCCGTTGATCTCGACAAATTCTTTGACTCTCCCTGTCACTATAATAAATAATAAAAAAGCACAAGAACGAACAGACTCATTCTTGTGCTTTTATTTTTAAAGTTTTTTGAGAGTGCAGAGAA
>JAZRRC010000073.1:0-2081 GCA_045650355.1 Candidatus Avispirillum sp.
GATAGACTCACCGTGAGCGTTGGGATAGGAGCTGTTTGTTACGTTGTAGTTATAGGGGTCTGCGCAGTCGCCAAGCCAGAAGTTTGCAAAGTTGTAGAGGAAGCCCTCAACTCCGTTGTCGTACTGCTGCCAGAAGAGAAGACGCTGTGCAACGCCGTCTGTCTGCATATAGTAGTTAATGTAGGGTGCTTCAACGTCCCAGGAAAGGAACCACCATACCTTGTTACCGTTATTCTTATACTCAGCCATTCTTTCCTTGAACGTGCCGTAAACCGCATCCCACTTTGCATCCTGCATAAGCTTTGCGCCGCTTGTCTTAAGCTCCCAGGGCTCGGTATAAGCAAAGGGCTTTGAGCAGAGGAGGTTTACGAAATCGTCATAGTAGTCGATCTGGTCGATAACTGTGCCGTCCTCGAGAGTATAGTCGATATCTGCAAAATATGTGCAGAGGAAGTTTACGGGGATATCGCTGTAGGAGGGCTGAGCTGAGATGAAGGGAGCCATCTCAGTATCGTATGCTGTTTTGAGAGTTTCAAGCTGATCGGGGCGGAGGGGGTCAAGAACGTTCTTATAGTCCTTGAGAGCGCCTGCGAAGTAGTATGCCTTCTCAAATCTGTGGGCAAACTCTTCCTTACCGAAGAGCTGACGGAGAAGTCTTGCTCTCTGTGTATAGTCGATCTCAGTGCCGCCCTTGTCGGACTGGAGCTGGAAGGATGTTACACGGGGATTGTCGAGATACTCTGTTACGCCCTGCTCGTGAAGCTCGTAAGGGAGATACATTGCGTTTACTCTGTTTTCGAGGAGGTAGTCATAATAGCTCTTGTAGCGAGTCTGAGCGTCAAGACCGTCTGAGGAGCAGGCGGTGTTAAGATAATGTGGATCAAGACCGATGCTTGTTGCACAGGCAGTCTCCTCGGAAAGAGCGAAATCCCAAACGTATACGAAGATCTTCGTGGTCTTTACAGCCTTGCCGTCACTGTCGAGGACAGTGAGGTCGGAGGAGTACCAGCCTGCAGCTGAGTCGAGCTCAGACGTGATCTTCACAAGGAAAGCCTGAGACTTGCCTGCAGTAAGGTCAAAGCTGCCGTATGCAGAAAGGGGAGGAATTGCATCGGGCACCATGCCGTAGTTATCGCAGTCATGGTAAAGCTCGATGAAGATCTCAGCATCGAGAGTTTCACCCGCATCGTTTGCAAAGCCGGAGAGCTGGGCGGTCATACCCTCGCGAGCGCTGTCTGCGGTGAGAACGAACTGAGCGTTTTCGATCTCGTTCTTTGCCATATAAACGGAGAAGGATTCCATACCCGTGTTTTCAGTATCATCGGGAGAGATCTTCTCGCTGGCATAATCGAACCAGAGAGAAATGCCGCTGTCCTCATAGGGGGCATTCACGTGTGTGTAGCTGTCGGAGGGGTCGCTGCTGTCTGCGCTTACGTTGAAAACAGCCGCAGTCATAAGAACGGTAGCCACACAAAGAATTAATGCTATTATTTTTTTCATAACAAACTCCTTGTTATTTATTTTCTATTTAAATTATATAAAATATAAATTTGATTGTCAACCGATATTGATATAATGATGTAATATTCGGTTCGTGTGCAGATAACATTGTGCCTCCCCTTCTCGCAATGCGTGAAGGGGAGGGGGACCGCCGCGAAGGTAAATATACAATTTTGATATCTATATCGGGGCGGTGGAAGGGTTGCCACATCAGCACGAGAATCAAACATAGCGGTTTTGATTCTCGTTAAATGACCGATGAAAAGATATTGGTTAGTTTAGATTAACTGTAATTGATAGATAGCTCTCGTGCTGATACGGCACCCCTACCGTCATCGGTGCCTTAGATAACCGAAAGCCAAGATTCTCCCTGCACCGATGCCACCTCCCCCTCACAACCTTACGGTTGAGAAGTGGAGGCTTTCGTTTGGTTCGTGTGCAGATGGGCGGGCTGATGTGGGCATCAGCCCCTACGAAATACCAATTTTGTTTTGGTTCATTTGCTGATGGTGGGCGTTTTTTTCTTTACAGACGCAACGATATACGATGAATGGGGGTAAAGAATAAAGAATAATGAATAA
>JAZRRC010000074.1:0-5484 GCA_045650355.1 Candidatus Avispirillum sp.
CCGTTATAGCTGTGGGCGGGGGACTTCTTTTCGGGCTTCATTTCATAAAGCTTTACGTTAATTCCTCTTTTTGCCGCCTGCCATGCCGCTTCGCATCCTGCAAGGCCTGCGCCGAGTATTTTGATTTCCATAATTATTCTGCCAAGCCTTTCTTAAATCCTTCTATAGGGGCAACTTGCGTTGCCCCTATAAGTAATTATTCTTCTGTTTCTGCTGCTTCTGCCTTGGGTGCTTCCTTCTTGAAGGTGCATCCGTCCTTTTTACAAACGAGCTGATTTCTGCCCTTCTTTGAGAAGAGCATGCCGCCGCACTCGGGGCAGGTCTCGTTTGTAGGCATATCCCAGGAGGAGAAATTACACTCGGGGTACTTGGAGCAGCTATAGAATACTGTTCTGTTACGACCGAATTTTGTGATGATCTCACTTCCGCAATCAGGACATTTAACGCCAAGCTCACGAACCTTCTGCTTTGTGAACTTACATTCGGGATACTTGATACAAGCGTAGAATGAGCCGAACTTACCTGTTCTGAGAACCATATCGGAACCGCAGATCTCGCACTTGAAGGGAGCGATCTCCTGCTTTTTCTCCTCTACCTCAACCTCCTTCTTAACAAGGGGCTTTGTGCTCTTACAGGTAGGATAGTTGGGACAAGCGGCAAACTTACCGAATCTGCCGTTTTTAACGATCATCTTGCTTCCGCAAAGGTCGCAGATAATGTCTGTCTCCTCAACGGGGATCTCGATATCGTCCTTGGAAACGGACTCCATAGCGCGGTCAAGCTCAACCTTGAAGCCGTCATAGAAGGAGTGAAGAACGCTGATCATTTCAGCCTCACCTGCTTCGATAGAGTCGAGACGGTCTTCCATTCCCGCTGTAAACTTATAGTCTACGATATCGGGGAAATGCTCTGTCATAAGCTTTGTTGTTACCTCTCCGAGGGGAGTGGGAACAAGGGACTTACCGTCACGGGAAACGTATCCGCGGGTTGTGATAATTGTGATAATAGGTGTATATGTGGAGGGTCTGCCGATTCCCTTTTCCTCAAGGAACTTGATAAGGGATGCTTCTGTATATCTTGCAGGGGGCTCTGTGAAGTGCTGAGTGCCCTGAACAGAGTGATTCTTGAGGATATCACCCTCCTGAACGGGAGGAAGCTTCTTATTCTTATCCTCATCCACCTCATCCTGAGACTCCTCGTATACAGCCATATAACCGTTGAACTTAACGGTATAGCCACGTGTGCGGAAGAGATTGCCGTTGCAATCGAAATCTGCAGTTACGGTAGCGAGCTCTGCACACTCCATCTGGCTTGCGATGAATCTGTCCCAGATGAGCTTATAAAGTCTGTACTGATCTGTGGAAAGATGCTTCTTAACCTTCTGGGGGTCATGCTTGAGAGAAGAGGGGCGGATAGCCTCGTGCGCATCCTGAGCTGTTGCCTTGGACTTATAAACACGGGGAGTTTCGGGGCAGTACTTATCGCCGTACTTTTCAACGATATAGTCACGAGCCGCATTCTGTGCTTCAGCGGAGATTCTGAGAGAGTCTGTACGCATATAGGTGATAAGACCCTGTACGCCGCCGTCGCTTCCGAGGTTGATACCTTCGTAAAGCTCCTGCGCAACTCTCATTGTGCGCTGAGACTGGAAATTAAGCTTTCTTGATGCTTCCTGCTGGAGAGTAGAGGTTGTAAAGGGGGGAGCGGGAGACTTGATCTTTGTTCCCTTCTTTACTTCAACAGCTGTGAAGGGCTGTCCCTCAACTGCGCTTCTTACCTTTTCCGCATCTGCCTCGCAGGAAAGCTCTGCCTTCTCACGGGTTGCAGTATCGCCATAGTAGCGAACGGAAATATATGCGCCCTTTTCAGTTTCGATAATAGCCTCAACAGTCCAGTATTCCTGAGGATTGAATGCGCGGATCTCGTTCTCTCTTTCAACGATGATCTTTGTTGCGGCAGACTGTACTCTTCCCGCAGAAAGACCGCTCTTAACCTTCTTCCAGAGGAAGGGAGAGAGCTTATAGCCCACGATTCTGTCAAAAATTCTTCTTGTCTGCTGTGCGTTTACAAGGTCCATATCAAGTCTTCTGGGGGACTTGATAGCCTCCTTTACCGCAGACTTTGTGATCTCATTAAATGTAATTCGGTTAACCTTTTCAATCGGAATACCGAGTGCTACCGCAAGGTGCCAGGAGATCGCTTCGCCCTCACGGTCAGGGTCAGTTGCGAGGAATACGCGGTCTGCCTTCTTCGCTTCCTTCTTCAATTCCTTGATGAGGTCACCCTTACCTCTGATGTTTATATAATGGGGCTCGAAATCGCTTTCAATATCGATACCCATTGTAGACTTGGGAAGATCACGGACGTGACCCTTTGAAGCCACGACCTTATAGCTCTGTCCCAGATAACTCTTTATAGTATTCGCTTTTGCAGGAGACTCAACGATAACAAGATTGGTCATTATTAGAATCCGTTCCTTATATTATTAAATTTCACTTTGCCAACAGTTCAATATTATATCATATATTTTGTATTTTGCAACAGTATTTTTTATAACAGCAAAATGTTTACAATCCGTCGTCTTCCTCGGTGATATAATCAGGCTCTCCGCCGAAGTCTGCAGCACGCTTAAGATAGTAGCCACCGGCACCTGCCTCGACTGCTCCGGCAATCTCAAGAAGAGTGAGAGAAACCATGACCTGAGATAGCTCAAAGCCGCCCTCTGCGATCTCTTCGCAGAGCATGGGCACGTCGGGCTTCATATAATCGAAGATCGCACGCTCCGTTTCCTCGAGAGTATCGATATCCACTCTTCTCTGAGGCTTAACCTCCTCGGGAAAAGGCATTTCAGACTTCTTTTTATTTTCCTTTTTCTGCTTCTTTTCCTGCTTTTTAGCTTCCTTTTCGGCTTCCTTTTTCTCTTTTTTCGCCTTTACGCCCTTAGAGCCGATATTCAGCTTTTCCGCTACCTCATCGGATGAAACGTGAGGAAGCGCACCGTTTATAACAAGAGAATGGGGATAGATAAATTCAAAATCAGAGAGGATATCATGAGCGCCCGTTATTGCAACTGCGCCCTCCTTCAACAGATGATTGGGACCCTCGGAGCCCTTCTCGCCTATTCTTCCGGGGACGGCATATACGGATTTTCCCTGATAAACTGCATGGCGGGCAGTTATAAGAGAGCCGCTTCTCATGCTGCCCTCAACTACGCAGACAGCCTGAGAAATTCCGCTGATAATTCTGTTTCTTACGGGGAAATGATGACCGTTTGGAGAAACTCCGGGAGCATATTCTGTGATAACAGCGCCCTTTTCAAGAACCTTACGAAGAAGAGTTTCATGCTGCTTCGGATATACCACGTCAATACCGCAGCCAAGAACGGCAACAGTCTTTCCGCCTGCCTCAACAGCTCCTGCCATTGCCATACCGTCAATACCGAGAGCAAGACCTGATACGATGCAGGCACCGCAGTCCGCAAGGCCTGCGCCAAGCTCATAGGAAACGTTCTTGCCGTATTCGCTCATCTCACGGGTGCCTACAACGGCACAGCAAAGGGTATTTTCAAAATCGGGAAGCTGACCGAGAACGTAAAGCACCATGGGAGCATCCTGAATTGTCAAAAGGCTTTTGGGATAATCGCTGTCTGTGGGGATCATTACACGAACGCCGTTTCTGTCACACCAGGAAAGTATGCTGTCGACCTCGGAAAGATCCTTATACACAAGGCGGGAAAGAACCTTTTTATTGGAAACAAGTCCGCTCTTTTCAAGCTCCTTTTGGGATGCCTTATAAACTGCCTCTGCGCTTCCGAATTCACGGACAAGATTTACGGCAGTTTTAGATCCGGCTCCTGCCATATGAGAAAGCCAGAGCCAATATTTTCTTTTATCCTTCATCACTTTCCACCAATAGACTGTGTCCACATAATTACAGATGCGGCAACAGCGGCATTAAGGCTTTCCGTCTTATCGGTCATGGGAATCTTTATAACGTCGGTAGCACCCTCGAGAGTCTCATCGGAAACACCGTGACCCTCGTTACCGATAACGATACAGTCGCTCTCGAAAAGCTCTGATTCACCGAGAGTGAGAGCCCCTTCACCGAGGGCTGCAGCAATAACTCTTCTGCCTTCACCCTTGAGCTTTTCAATCACCTCAGCGGAGGAAGGAACAACTGTGAAATTCATTTTAAATGCTGCGCCCATAGTGGCACGTACAGTCTTAGGATTATATATATCAGCGCAGTCTGAAAGTATTACACGGTCAAAGCCGAAGGCAGCGGCACTTCTGATAACGGTGCCCACGTTGCCGGGGTCACGGACGCAGTCCAGCATTACCACTCTTTCGCCATTAAAGCTTTCAGTGCTGTTATTTTCAATTTCAACGGCAAATGCTATTCCATCGGGAGTTGAATCCTGAGAGATCTTTGCAAATGCACTTTCGGAAAGGATTATAACCTCTCCGCCGCTCTCCTCGCAAAGAGCGAGAAGCTCTGTTTCCTTTTTATCCTCACGGACAACCGCATATCTGACAGTGCATCTGCCCACAGCCTCGCGGCAAAGCTTTCTTCCCTCACAGAGATAAAGCCCCTCGGATTCACGGAATTTCTTTTTTTCAAGGCTTGCAAGAAGCTGAACCGTAGGGTTAGTTCTTGATGAAATATAAGTATACATAGATTTTCCTTTTCACGCAAAAGAACCCACGCGCATATGCGCGAGGGTTCTGTGTTTTTAAAATTAGAGAGCAGCCTTTGCCTTCTCTACGAGTGCTGCGAATGCAGCCTTGTCCTCGATAGCGATCTGGGAGAGCATCTTTCTGTTGAGGTTGATGCCTGCCTTCTTAAGACCGTTCATGAACTGGGAGTAGTTCATACCGTTTACCTTAGCCTGAGCATTGATACGAGCGATCCAGAGCTGTCTGAACTCTCTCTTCTTCTGCTTTCTGCCGATGTAAGCGTAGTTACCGCTCTTCATTACGGCCTGCTTAGCCATCTTGAAGTGCTTGGACTTTGCGCCCCAGTAACCCTTCGCTGCCTTAAGTACCTTATTTCTTCTCTTGCGCGTCATCATAGCGCCCTTAACTCTTGCCATTTTTCTTAATCCTTTCTATCCGATAGTGATTGATATCCCCGAGGGATTACTTCATGATAAGTCTCTTGATGTTTGCTTCCATCGCTGTGCTGAGGATATCAGCGGAACGAAGGTGTCTCTTCTGCTTTGCAGTCTTGTTTGTGCTGAGGTTGTGGCGGTGTGCGCTGTGGTGCATCTTTACCTTACCTGTACCGGTTACGGAAAAACGCTTAGCAGATGCCTTATGTGTCTTGATCTTTCCCATTGTTGTAAATCCTTTCGATTTGTATTTGCGGCTTCGCCGCGGAATTGATAACTTATTCAGCTGCTTCTTCAGCAGGTGCCTCTGCCTTGGGAGCCTTTTCAGGCTTCTTTGCAGAACCCTTTACGGGCACGAGGAACATCATAAGCTG
>JAZRRC010000075.1:0-10877 GCA_045650355.1 Candidatus Avispirillum sp.
GGACGGGTCGCCGAGGACGTCGACCCCTACGGTACGTAATAGCGTTTGCATTCGTTTGTGGATCAAATTTCGTTTTGGTTCTCGTGCAGCCAAATCGGACGAGCAATGCTCGCCCCTACAATGTTAGATTAAACCATCCCGCAAAACCCTTTTTTTGTGAAAAAAAGAATTCCGCCCTAAGGCGGAATTCTACTATGATTTTTCATTTTTCATTCTTCATTTTTCATTTTTTCACTGCTCGATATAGAAAGTCGCTTCCATGTCTGCTGCGGATACCGCATAGCAAAGGGGGAACATTGCAAATGCTGCGGAAACGTCTCTTGCCTCTGCCTGATTGGAATATCCCATATGATAACGGATGGCAAATGCCTCCTCACGGGTAAGGCGCATGAATCCTGTGATGATATAAACAGACTTTTCACCGTGGCCGTAGGGGAGCTTATCGTCTATTTCAAAATAGGGCACCTTCTGCCACACTCCGTTTTCATCCTTTACGTTTCTTTGGGACTCCTTATAGAAATTCACCTTGCAGATATCGTGGAGAAGAGAAACGATGGCAACCGTTTCCTCGGAAGGGTTGCAGCCGTATTCCTTCATCTTATCACGGGAGACGATATCGCAAAGGCAATCGTATACGTTAAGTGAGTGGTTCACAAGACCGCCTCGGCAACTGTTATGATAACGAGTGCTTGCAGGGGCTGTAAAGAAATCGGACTGAGGGCCTGTCAGGTATTCGAGAAGCTCCTTTGCGCCCTCTCTCTTGATACATCTGTTGTATATCTCTATAAATCTTTCCTTGTCTGTCATGGTATTCCCTTTCAATCAATTATGTTTTTAATATCTTCGCCGATATCCGTACGGCCGAAAAATTCGCTTTCAATGGTATTTCTCTCTTTAACACTCTTTTCGGCACCGCCCTCATCCATCACATTTGATGCGTGGAGCGCATATTCATACATAGAATCGTATTTCTCATAAAATCCCTCTCCGAAAACAAGGTCAGAGGGCAAGAGCTCAATTTTTTTGCCGTCATTCATATACAGTGTTATGTCAAGACGGTCTCCGAAAAATGAAGGTGCTATATCATATTTTTCGCAGTCCTGCCATTTGTAGCTTTTATTTGAAAACACTGTATGCACAGAAAATCCATCGCTGTCGTACACCGTATAGCCAAGCGCACTGATAATACCAAACGAGACGGAAAGAGCAATGATCAAAAGCAGCGCCACTCCTCTTCTTGCAATTCTCAAGGGAAGGCTCCTCTTCGGCTTTTTCTCTGTCTCTTCCTCCTCATCTGTCTCCTCCTCGGCCTCATCCTCTTCAAAATAGGGGGTGTATCCCTCAGGGAGGGTATCCGGAAGGTCTGCATATATATCGGGGATAATACTTTCCGATTCCTTTATTTCAAGTATATTTTCTGTCTCTTCTTTTTGCTCCCCTTCGCTCTCGGGGACGTACTCTGCCTTTTGAGCGCTTATCGCCTTTGCAAGCGCATCCATATACGCAGGAGGAGCAGCCACAGGCTCATCATCCTCAGCCTTTTCAAAATTGCGAAACAGCTCGGGATACAGCTCTCTTGCAGATTCGGTGCTTTCCTTTTCGGGGATCCAGCCTTCTTCTTCGATTTCCTCTTCCTCGTATTCCTCCGGGAGAGATTCCTCCCTGTAGTCCTCAAAAAGAGGCTTATTCAATATAAGATATACGCCTATTGCACCTAAAACCGACAGCGCTATTACAAAAACAGGGCTTCCCGCGCTGTACATCATCGCATCCCCAACACCTCTGTTTACAAGGCAAAAATAAATTATGGGGCCTGCCAAAAGAGTAGCTGCGCAAATTAAAAGGCGCACAGCCCTCAAAAGAGTTTTTTTCTTTTCCATTTCTTCTCCGATGGGTTTGTTTATCACGTTTCAATATTGATGAACATTTTTGCCAAAGCAAAAATGAACCATCATTTTTCATTATTCATTATTCATTTTTCATTCTTCATTTCTAAATTATATCACCGTTTCCCTTCCCCGTCAAACTATTTCTCAAAAATTCCTTTTTCCTCTCCGAAGAATAAAAAAAGGTATTTACAAATCGTTTATTTTAGGGTAAAATAGACGTGGTATATTTATGCCTAAGTTATAAAGAAAGATTGGTATATAATTATGAGCATCGCTTACAAAAGAGTTCTTCTCAAGCTTTCCGGCGAAGCCCTCAGCGGCAAGGACGGTATCATAAATTACGAATATATCCAGGAGATCGGCACAGTTGTTCGCCGCTGCATCGCAGAGGGCGCTCAGATCGCCATCGTTGTTGGCGCAGGCAACATCTGGAGAGGCAGACAGGGTCTTGCTATGGACCGCGTTCGCGCTGACCACATGGGTATGCTTGCAACAGTTATCAACTCTCTTGCAATTCAGGATGCTTTCCTTTCCGTCGGCGTTGATACAGTTGTTATGAGCGCTGTTGAAATGGATGCATTCGCAGACCACTACTCTCAGAGAAAGGCTGTTAAGGCTCTCGAGGAGGGTAAGGTAGTTGTATTCGGTGCCGGCACAGGCAACCCCTTCTTCTCCACAGATACAGGTGCTGCTCTCCGTGCTTGCGAGATCGGTGCAGAGGCTGTTCTTATGGCTAAGAACATCGACGGTATCTACACAGCAGATCCCAGAATCGATCCCAAGGCAAAGAAGCTTTCCGAAACTACATACGACTACATTCTTTCAAACCACCTCGGCGCAATCGACCTCACAGCAGCTACTCTTCTTTCCGATAACGATATGCACCTCTGCTGCTTCGGCCTCGACAAGTCCGAGAACATTTACAAGGTAATTACCGGTGACAATTGCGGCACCGTTGTTAAAAACTGATTATAATTTTTTACTATAAACTAGGAGACACAATTATGAAACTCGACATCAAGCCTTTTGAAGAAAAAATGAAGAAGAGCATTTCCGTTTATAAGGAACAGCTCGAAACAGTTCGCGCAGGTCGCGCAAACCCCGCAGTTCTCCGCGGTATCGACGTAGAGTACTACGGCACCCCCACAGCTATCAACCAGATGGCAGAGGTTAAGCTTGCTGATGCAAGAACTCTTCTTATCTCTCCCTGGGACGTAACAACAGTTAAGTCCATCGAGAAGGCTCTCCTCGCTTCCGACATCGGTATCACACCTCAGTCCGACGGTAAGGTTATCCGTCTTTCCTTCCCCCAGCCCACAGGTGAGCGCAGAAAGGAAATGACAAAGCAGGTTAGCAAGATGGGTGAGGACGTTAAGGTTTCCATCAGAAACATCCGCCGCGATGCTATTGATGCTGCCAAGAACGAGAAGAAGGCAGGCACAATGACAGAGGATGAGCAGAAGGCAAGCGAAAAGAGCATCCAGGATCTTACAGATAAGTACATCAAGGAAGTTGATGCAGTTACTGCCGCTAAGAATGCGGAGATCATGGAAGTTTAATTCCAAACTTAGATTTATTGCGCCTTGATGCGGCTTTTTTGCCGCGTCGGGGCGCTCAAACTGTTTTTTTGAACCTTTTTTCTAAAGTGTACTTAAGCGTGAAAAATACGGTTTTTTGCCGTAAGTTCACTTTTTTCGCGCATTTTTTGAAAAGCTATGTTTTTAAAATCAAAAAAATCCGATCTGCCCACCGCCGCCCAGATGCCTAAGGTTGTTGCAGATGCAGGTATTACTCACATCGCCTTTATAATGGACGGCAACGGAAGATGGGCGAGAGCCAAGGGTCTTCCCAGAGAGGCGGGACACGGTGTCGGTGTCAAGGCCTTCAAGAAAGCCGTTACCCTTTGCCGTGACTGGGGTATTAAAACAGTCACCACCTACGCTTTTTCTACTGAAAACTGGAAGAGACCGCCGCAGGAGGTAAAAGAGATCATGCGGCTTCTCGATGTATATATCAAAGAGGCTGAGGACGATAACGAGGAAAATAAGATCCGTTATATCTTCCTTGGCGACAAGACTCGTCTCGGTGAGGAGCTGGCAGAAAAGTGCCTCTATCTCGAAAACCTCACAAAGGACAATTCTCTCATTCTCAACGTTGCCCTGAATTACGGCGGCCGCGATGAGCTTGTTCATGCTGTGAACGAACTTATCGCTGAGGGTAAGACCTCCGTTACAGAGGAGGATATTTCCTCCCGTCTTTATACAAAGGAAAGCTCTGACCCCGATCTCATCGTCAGAACAGGAGGAGAGATCCGTCTTTCCAATTTCCTTCTCTGGCAGTCTCAGTATTCCGAGCTTTATTTCACGGACTGCCTCTGGCCCGACTTTGACGAAAAGGAGCTTATCCGCTCAATCGTTGAATTCTCAAAAAGAACACGCCGCTACGGTGGAGTTTAATTTAACAAAAGAAAAATTTCGGTTGCTTTTCTGATAGTCGAAAAGCTTCACTTTCAATTTTCGAAAGGATATTTTTATCATGCTTAAAAGAACTATAACTGCAGTAATCGGCGTTGCCCTTCTTGTGGTTGCCTGCATTTATTCCCACACCATTGCGTTCCCCATCCTTATCGGTCTTATGACCCTTCTCGGTGTTTACGAAATGCTTGGCTGTGTTGGTATGAGAAAGAACTTCATCGTTTCTCTCTGCCTTTACGTTATGTCAGCTATCGTCGTCGTGCTGACACAGACGATATCGAGCCATTCAGTTTATATCGCAGCTTATGCCTCCTTCCTTTTCTGCATTATGCTGATTCTTTTCACTGTTGCAGTTTTCTCCGAGGGAAAGGTTCCTGTTGATAAGGTTTGTATCGCTTTCACAACCTGCGCTTACATTATCACAGGCTTTATCTCCATCATTCAGCTCAGATACCTTGACAACAAGGACGGATTCAACGTCGGCAGCACTATCTACCTTCTCGTTTTCATCGCTCCCTGGGTTACTGATACATTCGCTTATTTCTGCGGTCGTCTCTTCGGTCGCCACAAGCTTATCCCCTCTGTAAGCCCCAAGAAGACTATCGAGGGCTCTATCGGCGGTATCGTTTTCTGCATTCTCGGATGCGTTCTTTACAGATTCATCCTTCAGGCGCTTAACTACGATAACCTCCCCACATACTGGATCTTTGCCGCTCTCGGACTCGTTATCTCCATCGTTTCCCAGATCGGAGACCTCATCTTCTCCCTTATCAAGCGCCGCTACGGCATTAAGGACTACGGTGTGATCTTCCCCGGACACGGAGGAGTTCTTGACCGCTTCGACAGCGTTATCGCAACAGCTCCCCTTATTCTCATCGCTTGCGAGGCACTTTCCTATTTTAACGTAATGTAATGAAAACTGAAAATTATACTAAAAGAAGCGCCGCAGTTCTCGGCTCCACCGGCTCTGTAGGCACTCAGGCAATCGATGCCCTCACCCGTCTGGGTGTTAAAATCGATCTTCTCACAGCAGGAAGAAACGTAGACCTCGTTGCAAAGCAGGCTATTGAGTGCGACGTTCGCGCAGTAGCCGTTCCCGATAGCAGCGACGGAGAAAAGCTCCGTTCAATGCTTCCCGATTCTATCAAGGTCTATGGGGGAGACAGCGCTGTTTGTGACTCTATACGTGAGTGCGGATGCGATCTTATAGTCCACGCAATTTCCGGAATGGCAGGTATTCCCGCAGCCCTTGCCGCTGCAGATACAGGCGCCAGAATCGCTATGGCAAACAAGGAAGCTCTCATCAGCCTCGGTCACCTCATTTATGACAGACTTGCTCTCTCCGGCGGTGAGCTTATCCCCGTTGATTCTGAGCATTCTGCCATCTTCCAGTGCCTCTGCGCTGCAGGTGCTGCAAGCCCCAAGGCTCCTGCCGATTCCACAAGAATCAGAAGAATCCTTCTCACAGCTTCGGGCGGCCCCTTCTTCGGTCAGAAGAGAGAAGAGCTTGAGGCAGTTACTCCCGAGATGGCTCTCGCACACCCCACATGGAAAATGGGGGCGAAGATCACCATCGACTGTGCTACACTTATGAACAAGGGCTTTGAGCTTATCGAGGCTTGCCGTCTTTTCAACGTTGAACCTGACCGTGTTGAGGTGCTTGTTCACAGACAGAGCATTATTCACTCCATGGTTGAATATACTGACGGTGCAGTTATTGCAGAGATTTCATACCCCGATATGAGAGACTGCGTTCGCTATGCCCTTGCATATCCCGACCGCGCCCCCTTTGGCGGCGAGCCCCTTGACTTCTGCAAGGTTGGCTCTCTTACCTTCCATGCCCCCGATACAGAGGCATTCCCCCTCCTTTCTGCGGCAGTTGATGCATGGTACAAGGGCGGTACTGCTCCCGCAGCCCTTATAGCAGCGGATGAAGAGGCAGTAGCGGCATTTATTGCAAAAAAGCTTTCCTTCAACGGTATTTCAGACGTTGTAAGGGAAACAATAGAAAAGTGTAACCATATTCCCGCAGACAGCCCCGAGGCAGTTTTCGAAGCGGAGCGAGAAGCGAGAATCAAAGCTTTGGAAATTCTTAAAAGCTACAAATAATCCCCATCGGAGAATTTAATGTCCACAGTAATCGATATACTTCAAATTTTACTTGCAATTCTTCTCTTCGGATTCCTTATCTTTATCCATGAGGGTGGTCACTTCCTTTTTGCCCGTCTTTTCAAGGTTACGGTCAATGAATTTGCCATCGGTATGGGCCCGAAGATATTTTCCAAAAAATCCGAAAAAAGCGGCATCGTTTATTCCTTCCGTCTTTTCCCCATCGGTGGCTTCGTTTCCATGGCAGGTGAGGACGAGGAAAGCGACGATCCCAACGCTTTTAATAAAAAGCCTGTTTGGCAGAGATTTATCATAACTGTTGCAGGTGCGGGAGTAAACCTTCTTGCAGGTGCTCTCGTTATGACTATCCTCGTTTGCTCAGCCCCCAATCAGCTTGGAAGCACCGTTGTCGGAGACTTCCTCGAGGGTGCAACAAGCATTGAGTCAGGTCTTGAGGAAAACGATAAGATCCTCAAGGTTGAAAACCACCGTGTCCATATTGCGGATGAGCTTATGTATGAGATCATGCGCCTGGGCATCGAACCTATCGATCTTACAGTCGAGCGAGACGGTGAGGTTATCGTTCTTGAGGACGTTGAATTTCCTCAGATGTCCTCTCAGGGCGTTGCCTTCGGTGCAAACGATTTCCGTGTTTATGCGGAAAAGCCCACTATCCTCAGCCTTGCAAAGCACTCATTTTTCAAAACCACCTATACTGCAAAGATGATATGGGAATCTCTCTACGATCTTGTTACAGGCAGATACGGAGTTGAGGCAGTTTCCGGTCCCATCGGTGTTACCGAGGCGCTTACAGAAGCGGCTGACACGGGAGCTTACAGCTTCACATATCTTGCAGTTGTTATCTCCATTAACCTGGGAGTTATGAATCTTCTCCCCTTCCCCGCTCTTGACGGAGGAAGAATCGTCTTCCTTCTCATCGAAGCTATTCGCAGAAAGCCCATGAAAATGGAGGTCGAGGCTATTATTAACTTTATTGGTCTTGCCCTTCTTATGATCCTTATGGTTCTTATCTGCACAAAGGACATTATCGGTCTATTCTAACTATTTGAAAGGTAACTGTTATGAGACGTGCATCAAGACAGATTAATGCAGGAGGTCTTCTCATCGGAGGAGATGCCCCCGTCAGCGTTCAGTCTATGACAAATATCCCCGCCCACGATTTTGAGGGTACAGCAAAGCAGGTACTTGCTCTTCAGGCGGCAGGCTGCGATATTGTCCGCATCGCCGTTCCCGACGAAGAGGCGGCTCCCGTTTTTCGCAAAGTAAGGGAAGCAGGTGCTACGGTTCCTCTCGTTGCAGATATTCATTTCGATTATAAGATCGCCCTTGCGGCTCTCCGCAACGGAGTAGACAAGGTGCGTATCAACCCCGGCAACATCGGTGCCGAGTGGAAGGTTCGAGAGGTTGCGGATGCTTGCAGAGCTGCCGGTGTTCCCATCCGTATCGGTGTTAACGGCGGAAGCCTTGAAAAATCCCTTCTCCAGAAATACGGCTCACCCACAGCTGAGGCTCTTGCTGAAAGCGCACTCACTCAGGCAGATCAGCTGGAGAGCATGGGATTTTACGATACTGTAATCTCCATCAAGTCCTCCTCTATCAAGACAATGACAGAGGCAGCAAGAATCGTTGCCCGTGAATCCTCATATCCCATCCACCTCGGTGTTACTGAGGCGGGAACCGAGTATTCCGGTATTATCAAGAACGCAATCGGTATCGGAAGCCTTCTTTGCGACGGCATCGGCGATACTCTCCGAGTTTCCCTCACAGCAGACCCCGTTCGCGAGGTTTTTGCAGGTAAGGAAATCCCCAAGTCTCTCGGTCTTATTACCGAGGGCATTAACATAATCTGCTGCCCCACCTGCGGCAGAACAAGAATCGACCTCATCGGTCTTGCGGAAAAATTCCGCGAGGCATCTGCTTCCATTGATACAAAGGGCAAGAAGGTCAACGTTGCTATTATGGGCTGCGTTGTTAACGGCCCCGGAGAAGCAAAGGAGGCTGACTTCGGTATTGCAGGAGGCGACGGCTTTGCTGTTCTTTTCAAGGACGGAAAAACTCTCGGACGAGTTGAAGAGGACCGAGTTGTTGAAACTCTTATCGAAGAAACAATTAAGTTTATAGGTTAAAAACATACTAGCTTATCCTTTCCTCGGTTTCGGGGAAAGGATAAATTTATCTTTAGAAAGGAATGAAAACCATGGCTGAGGGACGTACTCTCGCAAATATATTCTCCCGTTACAGCCCATCGGGCGACAATCTGAAAAAAATAATAGATAGCTCCTCCGATGCTCACCTTTCGGGCGACAGAGAAAGAAAGATCTACGAGGTTCGCTTTTCTCTTCCCTTTATTGCTAAAAAATCCGACATCTACAAGCTTGAAAAGGAGCTTTGCGCTCTTTATGAGCTTACATATATTAGACTTTTGCCGAATTACCCCGCAGAGCTGTTTTCCCTTGATTATATGGGGGAGGTTTACACCGAGGCGCGCCGCGTCGGTGCTGTTACCAACGGCTTTTTCGACAACTGCCAAACTGTAATCGAGGATGGAATCATCACAATTTCCGTAAATTACACTCAGGGCGGAGTTGACCTTCTCGATATGGGTCGTGCAGGAGATATAATCTCGGGAATCATCCGAAGCGAGTTCGGTCTTAACTACGAAACAGTTATCAACCAGAGCGCTCAGTATGAGAAGTATCACAACGAATATCTTGAGCGCCAGGCTGAGTTTCTCAGACAGACTCAGGAGCAGGCTATTGAATACAACCGAATCATAGAGGAGCGCCGCCGCCAGGAAGAGGCTGCCGAGGCTGCAAAGAAGGAAGCTGAGACTCCTCAGTACACCCGAATCGACTCCCTCTTTGAAGGAAGCGAAGAGGTTGACGAGGTTTCAGGCGGAGTATTCAAGAGCGGTCGTATGACCTTTGATACAAACTCAAATGACGTGCTTTACGGCGAGGAGGATTTCGAGATATCCGACCCCACAGCACTACGTATGGTAAAGTCAAACATGAGAAGCGTTACGGTCCTTGGTAAGATATTCAAGTCCGAGGCTGCAGAAATTCGCAACTCCGAGAATATGTCCGTTACCATCGGTATCACCGATAACGATTCCTCCGTATTCCTCAAATTGCAGATGCCCGCCGCAGAGGCTGAGCCCTTCGCAAAGAGCATGAAGAGCGGAATGTGCATTGCCGCCCACGGCTCTGTTCGCGCTGACAAATTCGGCGAGTACAACGTTACCGTTAAAGGAATCAAAAAGATAAAGTGGATAATTCGAAAGGATACCGCACCCGTAAAGCGAGTTGAGCTTCACTGCCACACAAACCTTTCCGCAATGGATGCCCTTGCCGCCCCCGCAGACGTTGTTAAGCGTGCTGCCGCATGGGGTCACAAGGCTGTTGCCATCACAGACCACGGAAACGTTCAGGGCTTCCCCACCGCAATGCTTGCATCTGAGGGAATGAAGGAGGACCCTGTTAAGGTCATCTACGGAATTGAAGCATACTTCGTTGACGATACCCGCCGTGCCGTTTTCGGTCATACAGACTCTGATTTTGAAGATGAGTTTATCATCTTCGATATTGAGACCACAGGTCTTTCCGTTCACAACTGCGCCATCACCGAGATAGGTGCCGTTAAGGTAAAGAACGGCGAGATTCTTGAAGAATTCAATATGATGACAGACCCTGGTATGCCCATCCCCGAAAATATCACCGAGCTTACAGGCATTACCGATGATATGGTACAGGGTCAGCCCGACAACGAGGCGGCTGTCCGTGCTTTCCTTGAATTCGCAGGCAAGCGTCTTCTCATCGCCCACAACGCAGACTTTGATACAAGCTTTATCAGAAAGGTTGCTGAGGAAGCGAATATCCCCTTCCCCAACCCCTATCTTGATACTGTTTCAATGTCCCGCTACGTTAACCCGGAACTCAAAAAGCACAAGCTTGATATTCTTGCAGACTATTTTGAACTCGGCAACTTTAACCACCACAGAGCGTCGGACGATGCTAAAATGCTGTCTGCTATATTCTATAAAATGATAGATAAGCCTCGCGACGAGGGTATCATGGATTTCAAGCACCTTTCCGAAACCATGAGCGAAAATGCCGACCCCTTGAAGCTTCGCACCTATCACCAGATAATTCTTGCAAAAAACCAGGTAGGTCTGAAAAATCTTTACAGACTTATTTCCGATTCCTACCTTACTTATTACAGACGATTCCCCCGTATCCCAAAGACCCGCTTAACCGAGCTTCGCGAGGGTCTTATCATCGGCTCTGCCTGCGAGGCAGGTGAGCTTTTCGATGCGATCCGAAACGGACGAAGCGAAGCGGAGATCGAGGAGATCGCATCATTCTACGACTACTTCGAGATCCAG
>JAZRRC010000076.1:0-5876 GCA_045650355.1 Candidatus Avispirillum sp.
TTTTCTTGCAGCCATACCGATAAAGTATGCAACTATTGCACCCAGAAGTGTTGCCACAGAGCCGAAAATAACGTCCAGAGGAAGAGCGCCTGTCAAGAGGTTTGACACGATGCAGCCGAGGGTAAGTCCGGGAATGGCGGCGGGGGTGAAGAGGGGAAGAACTGTCAATGCTTCGGAAATGCGCACCTGAATCTCATAGGAGGCAAGACCGAAGTAGGCAGAAACGATGGTCAGCACCGTATAAAGGGCGGCGATAAGACCTGCCTGGCAGATAAACATTACCTGCTTTCTTGTTTTGCTATTCATTTTTCTTTTTGATACCTTTTGGTATCTCTCCGTAGTTTTGATTTTCGTGAGGATTTTGCGAACTCACGAGGGGTATTATATCATTTATATTGTAAAATGTAAAGATTAATTTCGATTTTTAACGAATATATTTTAATGTTAGCCCCTCTAATATTTTGTGTTGAATTGCTTTCTTGTAATTCTTCCTGTTAAGTGATACAATGATCACAGAAGGAGATGAGCTTATGACAATCGGACAGAATATCAGAAAGTACAGAAAGGCTAAAGGTATCACTCAGGAAGTTTTGGCGGAAAAAATAGGGCTGACTCCCTCTGCTGTCTCCCAATGGGAAACTGACAGGGTAATGCCCGATATTACTCAGTTGCCCTTACTTTGTAATGCCTTTGCTGTCACAGCAGACGAGCTTTTGGGCATTGACACAAGGTCACGGGAAAGAATGATTGATGAGATTATTGAGGAAGCGAACGATCTTTGCCAAAAAAACGAGTGGGGAAAAGCTTGCTCGCTTCTCCGCAAAGCTCTCGAAGAATATCCTGATTCATACGAGTTAATGTCTGCGCTGGCATTTGATATACAAAACGAAAAATATCCTGAGTTCAATGATGACGGAAGAACCGAGCAGATCGAGCTTTTTGAAAAAATACTTGCAGGCTCTGATAATGATAATCTCATAAATACAACGGTAGGTGCTTTATGTGCAATCTATGCAAGAGAGGGACGGGTGGAAGATGCTAAGGGACTTCTCAAGCATATTCCATATCAGGTTTATTCTTATAAGGATTGCCTGCTTATAAGTCTCGGCGGAACCATGGAGTGGGTGGACGAGGCATGCCTTCAGATAAACGAGCATTTTCATGCCATGATAAATCTGATGTGTCAGGTTGGAAAGTGGGTTGAATATGCCATAGGTGACGAAGAGATCTTGAAGGTGTGGGAAAAGGTTGAAAATATGGTGAAGTTCTTTTATGAGGATGGAGATTACCAGCTTGCCAATACCTATTTACTTGAAAAATATTTTTGGATGGCTCTGAGATATACAAAGCTTCAAAGGAAGGAAGAAGCACTCCTTTCTCTTGAAAAAATGATAGATCTCCTTGAAAAATTGGAGAGGGAGCAATACAGAGAAAGATCGGAAAACAGAGAAGTGTTTTACCATACGTCCGTGTTGTCCCGAAAAGTATCGTCAGATAAGGAGCCCTTCTGGACGGGATTGTACGAGCCTTATTTTTATTATCAAAAAATGAAGGATGTACAGTTTGATGCAGTTCGGACTGATCCGCGTTTTTGTGCCGTGTACGACCGCCTTCGCGAGATGGTTGGGGAAGAAGAATGAAAACAAATGTTTACAAACTCGTTTTGGTGTGCTATAATTGAATAAAACCGTGTGGAGGTCAATTATGGAAATCAAAGACAGCATACTAAAAAGAGCATTGCAGAACGTTTATTTTATTTGGGGACGAGGAAAAACTACTATTGCCAATCGATTACAAGAAAAATACGGGTTTTATGTATATTCTACGGACGACAGCCGTGATTGGCATATGGATAATGCGATACCCGAGGATCAGCCTTATATGTGTCGCGATTATGAAAGCGAATTCGGTGTGCGAATGTTTTGGGAGTTGCCACCCGAGGTTATAGCAGAAAGAGAAGTTCATTTTCTCGAAGAGTTTACGCCTATGGTTGTTGCAGATCTATTGGCGCTCTCGAGAGTTCATGGTGTTATAATATGTGAGGGGGATATAGATTACAGCCTTATTGCGCCGGTAGCGACACACTCGGTATATTTGCTGAATCGCGGGAAGGGTATTGATTTTTTTAACCGTCCTGACCATATTGATGAATTAAACTATATTAAAAGCAGACAAGATCTGAGTGAGGAAGAAAAAGAAGCTGTTATTGGGAATGCATATCGAGCTGTAAGCGGTGATGAAAGCAATCTTCCTGATTGGGTAACGGAGCTTGACATACATAGTATTTCATGGGATGAAAGCGTTACTGTAGAAAAAACGGTAAGAGATGTTGAGGAATATTTCGGATTTGATAGGTAAATAGAAAAACCCGCATCAGCTATAGGTTGAAGCGGGTTTTACTATTTCTTTATTTTTACAAACTTAATCCCTCCACGGTCGGTGAGGATTTCGTCCTCAAGAGAGAGGAGGGAAAGTACGTTCTTTTTGCAAAATTCAAGCACCTCACGGGCGCTTTCGGAATGATCCGGAGAGCCGAAAAGGCAGACTGTTTTATCAAATGCTCCTCCTGCGCCGCCAATAAAGCCCTCGTTATAACCGGGGAGTGAAATATCCCTTCCGCTTATCTTATATACCGGTATTCCGATACCCATACAGGCTTTTTCAATTGAGGGATCGGCTGTAATAACGGTGCCTCCTGTATAGAGGGCTGTGCAGCCTGCATACCCTTGGGCTGTATTTGCGCTGCAAAGGCTTCTGAGGGGCTCTGCAAGGCTTTTCTTTCTTCCTATAAGCTGATGGCGGTCGGGAAGCGGGAGGGCGTTAAAGCCGCAGTCAAGAGGATATTTATCCGCTCTCTCGCAGCTTGCTGCACACAGCTCAAGGCTGCATTTCTCGCAAATTTCCAAAAGCTCCTTTTTTGCTACCTTTGCATATTCAAAATGGGTATAAAGCTTTCCTTCAAAGATGCAGATAAGAGAGTCGGGATGGTCTGCAATAGGCGCAGCTATCTGTCGGTCCTCGGGGAGCCTTACGACCTCTGCTATCTCTGGCAGGGAAAGGAGCTTATCTGTTACCGCCTCGGGGCAGCGTATGCCTACTATGGCTAAATACATAATTTCCTCCTAAAACACAAAAACTCCCACCGAAGTGGGAGTATGTGTCGCATGTTGATTACGCACGCTCTACCTTGCCGGAACGAAGGCAACGTGTGCAAACGTGAACAGTTGTGTTAGAACCGTTTACAACAGCCTTAACCTTTCTGATGTTAGGCTTCCAGGTTCTGTTTGTCTTACGGTTAGAGTGGGAAACATTGTGACCGAATGTTACGCCCTTGCCGCATACATCGCACTTAGCCATTTTTAAGCACCTCCATTTATGTTATGAAAACTTTATCAAAATCCAACATTCGGTATTATATCACGAATGTTTCAGAAATGCAATAGTTTTTTTTATTTTTTTGAATTTTTGTTTTTTTCGAGCTTTGTCATAATTTTTTCGCTTGAAAGACCGTATTTTTCAGCAATATCCCGAGCGTAGCTCTTGCCGTCGGGCGTCTTTCTGACAACTCTGAAGCTTCTCTGTCCGTCGATAACCTCGGCAACCATATTATCGATGCGAACACCGCCGCTCTTTGTGCATTCCTCGTTGATAGATTCAACGGATGCCGCAAGGTCGTGAAGGTGGGTGGAGAAGATTCCTCGGCAGCCTGCCATTGAGAATCCGCGAAGTACCTCAGCGGCAATATATGCGCCCTCGTAGGAGCCTGTTGAGGAAAGAGATTCGTCAAGAAGGATAAGGCTCTTATCGGTAACAACGTCAAACATTGCATCAAGTCTTGCACATTCCTCGCCAAGACGTCCCTTTTCAACAGTATCCTCGCTTCCCGCAGGGAAGTGGGTGAGGATCATGTCGCAGGGGGAGAGAGTGCATTCGTCAGCGCAGACGGGCAGACCCATCTGAGCCATTGCAAAGGCGTGACCCGTTGCACAGGTGAGAACGCTCTTTCCGCCGCGGTTAGGACCTGTGATAACGTAGATCATTGCGCTCTCATCAAAGGTGATGTCATTGGGGATAAGCTCGCCTTCTGTTTTAAGAGCGATTACGGGGTTGTAAAGATTCTTTGCGTTAAACACACGTGAATCGATGCTGTCAACGATTATAGGACTTGTGAGATGAACTCCGCGCTCTCTGAGCCTTGCGATAAGCTTTGCGCCCTCGGTCAGGAATTCGATCTCGGGTGCCATCTTCAGAAGGAAGTCGGTATTGTCAAGAACGTAATACTGAACAGCCTTTTTCCATGACTTTACAGAGCTCTTGAAAACGTCGCTGATAGCATTATTCACAGCATTTGTGAGAGCGATCTGCTGGTTTTCGGACTGATCCTTCGTATAGGGCAGAAGCTCTGCCATAAAGGTCATATCGTCCTTTTTAAAGTCAAGGCGCTTTACTCTTTCGAAAAATTCGCCGCTCTTGAATTTATCGCTGTTAACGGAAATAACACCGCTTGACTCAGGCATAAGGCGGCGGTCAAGGTTTACTCCCACGGTGATGCTGCGGATATCGCGGACACGGGAGGCAAGAGCCGCAAGATGCTCTGTGAGATTTTTATAATATTCGCTTTCAGTCAGAATGCGGATACGCTCTGCAAAAGCGCGGAATGCGCTTGATTTGAACTTGTCCGCAAGAGGGAGGAGATTGTCGTGCAAAAGCTCCATAAGGGAGGTATATATCTCGATCTCCGTAATACTGTAAAGATAAGACTCTCCAACTCCGTCAGTTCCGCCCGATATTCTGCGAAGCTCGCGGATATCCGTAAGGAAGGGGAGCATACGTCGAAGCAAGTCGCAAAGACCCTCAACGTTGCAAATATCCTCAAAGGTTGCCTGGCGGTAGCGGATGACCTCGGGATCCTCGGTAAAGAATGCACCGATCTCAAGAGTATTAAGATCAAGAAGAGTATAAAGCTCGAGCTGCTCTGCATTTTCATCGGAAAGACCGGAAGAGCCGTAAAGCCCGTCATCGCAGCTTCCCTCGGGGAATAGCAGACTTATATCAGTTCTGTTCAGAATTTCGTTATTCATATTTGTGTTATTCGCTTTCTTTGCATTTGTGCCGATTTTCTAACTTTTTATCAATGAAGATGATTAGTTAAGAGACAAGCTTTAGAGTAAGCGGCTTATCGTGAAAGGCACAAATGGGTTTGAAAAAGGTTATGAACGGTTTATGACCGCTTTGTTTTCAAACTTGAACCTTTCGATTATTTTCATAACTATTATACTACCATATATTAACGAAAAAGGGAAGAGGGAAAATATTGTTCATAAAAAGTATACATTTGAGAATATTAATTTTAAATGTTTTAGTTGCAATGTAAAAAAATCGATGGTATAATTTGAATGGTAATTTGTACGTAATCAAAATCTAAAGAAAAGGAATGACGACAAATGAAGAAATTGCTGGAGAAAATCAAAGCAATGAACAAGGGCCTTCTTATTGGTATCGGTGTCGCAGTTGGTATCATTATAGGTGTTCTTGTCACGGTGCTTATCGTATTGGCTATGAGCAAGCCTGCAGAGCCTTCCGAAAAAGATCCTGCGGATACTACTGTAAAGATCGAAGAAACAACAGGTAAGGAAAGCTCAGGCGAAGAAGAAACAACAGAGGGTGATACAACAGCCGCTGATACAACAGCTGCTGATACAACTGCCTCTGACACAACTGTTATCACAACTCAGACACCTCCCACAACAACAGCTCCCGTAGTAACAAATCCTCCCCCCGTTACAAACAATGGCGGTGGCTCAGGTGGCGGCGGTCTCGGCATCGGCGGTACTCACGACGGTGGCGGCAGCGGCAGCGGTACAACTCCTCCTCCC
>JAZRRC010000077.1:0-12187 GCA_045650355.1 Candidatus Avispirillum sp.
ATCAAATTTCGTAGATCCCGCCCCATTGGGGCGCTCTCCCTTGGGTCGGGTTCGACTTCGTAAACATCATACTATGTTGTTTACTGCGCTCAGGATGACGCATCAAATATCGTCTCGCGCAAATTCATCTCCCTCCATAAATCCGAATTTGAAATATACCAATAAAAAATGGCTACGGGTAAACCCATAGCCATTTCTTTTATAAAGTTTTTTGGAGTGCAGAACCTTTTTTTCAAAAAAGGTTTTGCACAATCAGATATTCTCGCCGTTTTCTGCGATTACCTGCTTATAGAAGTCGAAGGAGTCCTTCTTTACGCGCTCGAGGGTCTGGTAGTTCATATATACAAGACCGAAGTGCTGTGTATAGCCGTCGCCCCACTCGAAGTTATCGAGGAGCGCCCAGTACCAGTATCCTGCGATCTCTGCGCCATCCTCGGAGCACTTCTTGAGGGCTCTGAGATAACGTGTGATATAGTCGATACGGTTGGGGTCGTGAACCTTGCCGTCAACGGAAATCCAGTCGTGGCAAGCCATACCGTTTTCTGTGATGATAACGGGAGTCTTATATCTCTCGTAGAGGAACTTGGGTCCCCAGTAGAGTGCCTCGGGAGTGAGGGGCCAGTTGTTTGTGGACTTCGCTGTACCTGTAGGAAGGCGTGTCCACTGTGCAACGCCGTTCTCGTCAGCTGTCCAATGAGATGCAGTATAGATATTCTGACCGTAGAAGTCAAGGGGCTGGCAGATGATCTTCATATCATCCTCATAGCCCTCGGGAAGGTGGGGCTTGAGCTTGCGCTGGAACACCTCGTCCTCCTCAGGGTAACGGCCCAGCATTACAGGGTCGCTCCAGAGGGAAACGTTCCACATCCACCACTCCTCGTCAAAGGAGAAGTAACGGCGTCTTGCAGCCTCAACGTCCGCAGGATCGTCTGTATCGGGTGCGCAAACGTCGCAGGAGGGAGCATAGCCTACGATGCTGTCCTCTACAAGCTCACGGATTGCCATAACAGCCTTACCGTGGGAAAGCATTACGTTATGACCCATACGAACAACGTCGCCCACAGTCATCTTGATTCCGGGGGCTGTGCCGCCGTTAAGGTGACCCTCGCCAAGGAAGCACTGAGGCTCGTTGAAGGTTACCCACATCTTAACTCTGTCGCCGAATGCCTTTGCGCATACCTCGGTATAATACTTGAACCACTCGGAGCTGTCTGCATTGAGCCAGCCGCCCTTCTTATAAAGCTCATAAGGATAATCCCAATGGAAGAGAACGAGACAGGGAGTGATTCCTGCTGCGAGAAGCTCGTCTATAAGGTTATTATAGAAATCGATTCCCTTCTGGTTTACCTCGCCGATACCGTTAGGAATAACGCGGGGCCAGGATACGGAAAAACGGTATACCTTTGTGCCAAGCTCCTTCATAAGAGCTACGTCCTCTTTGTATCTGTGGTAGTGGTCGCAGGCAACGTCACCGTTGTGCTCTTCCTTGATCTTGCCGGGAATATGGGAATAAACGTCCCAGATGGAAAGGCCCTTGCCATCCTCAAATGCGGCACCCTCGATCTGATAAGCGGCGCTTGCTACGCCCCACAAAAAGTCTTTTTTGAAGCTCATTTTTATCTCCTATGTAAATTAAATTATTTTCGTAAATTCAATGCAGTCTCTCACCCAGTTTGCAACGTGGGGATTGACGTTGTCGGGATTCTTGCACTCTATCTCCTTATTGGCCACGGAAAGGCCGTGATGACCGAAGGGATAGATATGAAGCTCGGCAGGAATTCCCTTATCTATAAGGGCTTTCGCCAGTTTAACGGAATTTTTATAGCTGACGTCCTTATCGGATGCGGTGTGCCAGATAAAGGCGGGAACTGTGTCCGAATCCACCTGACGATCGGGAGAATATATCTCGCATTCCTCTGCGCTGAAGCTGTCACGACCCATAACTCTCAGCCTTGAAAAGGGGTGAGTATATTCGCCAAGGGTTGCAACGGGATAGCAAAGTATCATTGCGCAGGGCTTGTTTTCGCCCTTTTCCATACCCTCGAAGGCTGCAAAATCGCGGTTGTACATAGTACCCACGGATGCCGCAAGATGTCCGCCTGCGGAAAATCCGAGAACAAATATACGATCGGGATTTATATTATATTTTTTTGCGTTTTTCTTTATATGTGCAATCGCCAGTGAAGCATCCTGCAGGGGGCGGGGAAATTTTGCCTTTTCGCCTACGGAATAGTAAAGCACAAAAGCATTAAAGCCATGTGGCATAAATGCACGGACAACCGGCTCTGCCTCGTGTGCGGCATGGCCGCAGTAAGCTCCGCCGGGAAGAATGAGAAGGCAGTCACGGGGATCGCTTGGGTCGCCGCTCCAAAGGGGGAGCGCCGCATACGTATCCAAGCGGACGTCCTTATCGTCCTCTCTTAAATAAACTGTTTCGCAAAGCATAGACACCCTCCTTATTATACTATCTTCATCCACTGAGCGCAATCCTTGACCCAGTTTGATACGTGAAGATCTGAAGGATTCTTTCCCTCGGGGTCCTGCCCGTCATGACAGACGGAAAGACCGTGCCAGCCGAAGGGATAGATATGAAGCTCAGTGGGGATTCCCTTTTCCATCAGGGCATCTGCCATAACGAGGGAGTTTCGCACGTCCACCGTCTCATCGTTTGCAGTGTGCCATATAAAGGCGGGGACAGTATTCTCCGTTACGTTTTTATCGGGGGAATAAAGATCGATCTCATCATCGGTCAGCTTATCTTTGCCGAAAACAAATCTTCGGCTGAGCTCGTGAGAATACTCTCCGAGAGTGCAGGCACCGTAGGAGATTATCATTCCCGCAGGGCGGTTTTCGCCCTTTTCCATGCCCTCGAAGGCGGCAATATCCCTGTCATACAGGGTGCCGATTGATGCCGCAAGATGTCCTCCTGCGGAAAAACCGAGAACGAAGATGCGGTCGGGGTCGATATTATATTTTTCGCTGTTTCTTTTAATATGGGCGATAGCTCGGGAAACGTCCTTCAGGGAAGTTGAAAGGCTTGCCCTCTCGCCTACGGTATAGTAAAGGGTAAAGCAGTTCATTCCCCTCTGCATAAAGGAGCGGGCAACGGGCTCGTCCTCATGAAGAGCGCAGAAATTATAGCCTCCGCCGGGGAGGATGAGCAAGCAATCTCTCTTTATTCCCTTTACGTATTCCTCGGCAACGTAGGTTTTTAAGACTACGTCTTTATTTTCTTCGTTTAAGTATATTTTTTCGCAATACATGATTTAAAACTCGGGGGCCAGTTTAGTCCACTCAGTACAATCTCTTATCCAATGGGCAATATGGGAATCCACCTTTCCCGTTTCCTCGGTTGCTACGGAAAGTCCGTGGGGTCCCTCGGGATAAATATGTATCTCTGAGGGTACGCCGCCGAGAATGAGGGCATTTGCCATCTCAAGAGCATTTCTTACGTCTACGCAGTCATCCTTCTGGGTATGCCAGAGGAATGCGGGGACGGTATCGGGGCCGATATGCTTATCGGGAGACCAGTATTCGCGCTCCTCGAGTGTGGGCTCCTCTTTTCCCGTAACGTAGCGGCAGGATTCAAGATGTGTATGCTCACCGAGAGTTACAACTCCGTAGCTGAGCACCATTCCGGCAGGTCGGTTTTCTCCCGCCTCCATTCCCTCAAATGCCGCCTCGGGACGATTCCAGAATACGCCTGCGCTCGCTGCAAGGTGGCCGCCTGCGGAAAAGCCGCAAACGAATATTCTGTCGGGATTTATATTATACTTTTCTGCGTTTCTCTTAATATGGGCAATGGCAAGGGACACGTCCTGCAAGGGGCGGGGGAACTTTGCCTTCTCGCCGAGAGAATAGTAGAGAACAAAGCAATTGAAGCCCTCAGCGAGGAATGCCTTGGCAGCAGGCTCTGCCTCTCTTTCCGCAAGGAAATAATATGCTCCGCCGGGAAGAATAAGCATACAGTCGCGGGGAGGCGTCCACCACATATCTCCCGACTTTTTAGATACGTATGTTTCAAGACGAACGTCGCTGTCGTCCTCTCTCAGAAAAATTGTTTCGCAAAGCATATTTTACTCCCAAATTTCAGTAGCACCGTAAATGATAACGGTGGTAATTTCGCCTTTTTCGTTAAAGTCCACGAATGCGCCGGTCAGGCTGTTATCCGCAGTTTCAAATGCGCCCTCAAAGGAGATCTCCTCATATTCATAGGACTCCTCGCCGTTGACTATTTTTGCAAAGAGGGTATGTATTTTTGCATCTTTTGCAAGGGGGGCACGGTATTCCTGACCCTCGAAGCGCTCCCTCTCATCAGTGCTGTAATGCTGGGGGAGAAGGGTCAGATATCCGTCCTTTTCCTCCTTTATCATAGTGTAGAGCTGAGCCTTTTCGAGAATTTCCATAACAAAATCATACTCTTCCCACACGGTTATTGCATTTTCGTTAATAAAATACTTGAACTTTCCGCCGGGAATCTGAAGAAAAAGGGTTGTTTCATCGTGATAAAGCACCTTGAACTTTCTTGTGCCGAAGCCCTTTACCTTTATAACGTTATTTTTGCTGTCGTATTTATAGGAATCGAACAGGTCGTAATCCTCAACGGGCGAGCCGCATCCGCAGGAAAAGGAGAAGCCTCCGTCCTCACGAAAGCTGATGGACTCTGTGCAGTTGATATCAAGATCGCAGCTTTCCCAATCGTATGCGGTGAGGAATTCGGGATAGATATCTCCCTTTTCCTCTGAAAAAAACATGAAAACGCCGATTCCCACTACCGCAAGTGCGATAGCCACGGAGATAAGGCTGATTATCAGAGCAGCTTTATTTTTCATTGTTCTGCCTCTTTCTTTTTTCTCGCTCTTTCGGCATACATCTGACGGCGCTTTTTCTTTGCTTCCTTTGCCGCCTCTGCTGCCGCTTTTCTTTCGGCATACTTTTCATAAAGGTCGGGGCGACGCTCCTTTGTTATCTCCTCAGCCTTTTCAAGGCGCCACGCTTCGATCTTTCCGTGGTGACCGGAGAGAAGCACCTCAGGCACCTTTCTGCCCATAAAATCAATGGGGCGGGTATACTGAGGAAACTCAAGAAGATCATTTTCAAAGCTTTCCACCTCGTGACATTCTGCCTCGGAAAGAACTCCTGTACAAAGTCGGGAAACGCAGTCCACAAGAATGCAGGCAGGGATCTCTCCGCCTGTGAGCACGTAGTCTCCGATGGAGATCTCCTCATCAACGATCTCGTCAATGATTCGCTGGTCAACGCCCTCGTAGTGTCCGCAAAGGATAACAAGTCTGTCGCATTCCCCTGCAATTCTCTTTGCAACGCCCTCGTTGAGAACGGTGCCTCGGGGGGACATATAGACAACCTTTACTCGCTCATCCTCTTTTTTATCTGCAACAACAGCCTCGTAGCAGCGATAGATGGGGGGCGCTGCCATAAGCATACCCATTCCGCCGCCGCAGGGGGTATCGTCTACGCGACGGTGCTTATCAAGAGACCAGTCGCGGATATTATAGGCATTTATTTCAAGATGTCCCTTTTCCTGTGCGCGTCCGATAATGCTTTCGGAAAGCACGCTTTTCACAAGATCGGGAAACAGGGTCATAATATCAAATCTCATTATCTTACCTTTCCAATGCGCCATTGGCGCAAATCATGCCGAAGGCAATTCATGAACTACGTTCAATTCATGAAACGCAGTTTCAATTCATTTTCTCTATGAATTGGCTTCGCCATGAATTGACGTATCCGTCATGATTTCTCGCTTCGCTCCATGAATTGAATTGCTGTTTGCAATTCATTAATTTGCCACGGGCAAATTATTCGATCATACCTTCGATAAGGCTGACGTAGATTCCCTCTTCTCTTTCCTCACCGAGGGAGATCTCCTTGATAAACTCGGGAACTGCGGGGATCATAAAGTCGCCCGCCTCACGCTTTACGACGTACACCTGATGTGCACCGGGGGTGAGGATATTGGAAAGCGTGCCGTATACCTCGCCGGACTCATTATCGATTACGGGAAGACCCATAATATCTGCCCAGAAATAGTCGCCCTTACGGAGACGGAAGTCTTCTCTCTTTGCATAGAGAACAGTGCCCTTCATAGCAGCTGCCGCCTCTACGGAATCAAGGCCCTCGAAGGTACAAAGAACCATATTTTTCTGAACGGAGGAGCTTACAACCTTCATTTCGACGTAAGCATCGCCCTTTTTCTTATACATTCTCTTGAGCTTAGCAAGAACGGCAGGGGAATCGCATCTGTTTTCAAGGCGAACCGTTCCCTTTACTCCGTGGGTCGATACGATCTGTCCGCATTCAAGATATTCGCAAAGCTTTCTCATTTTTATTTCCTCTCTTTTTGCAGTTGTGCTTTTCTTGCCCTCTCCTAAAAGGTATCACACCTCGCAGGACGGACATTCGATACAGTCTGTATCTGTGATTATATAATGTGCAGTAAGGTCATATCCCTTGCTTTTAAGTCCTCTTTTCAGATAGCCCGTCAGATAAATATCCTCAACGGAGGGCGTATCCTTATTGTCCTTATGACGGTGGCAAAGGATGGCGGACTTTGCGCCGTTTCTTTCAATGGCCTTTATTATTTCCGTTTCGTAGCTCTTCGGCATATTGCCCGATTTTACGACAATTTCCTTACATTCCAGAAATCTGTTTTTAGAATCGAGAATGAGAACGGCAACTCTTTTTCCCGGCTTGTTTTTATACCACAGCCACAAATATTGCTTTCTTGCAAATTCTCCGTCCATGGGAGTGCGCTTCAAGCCCTCTGTCAGCACCGCAAGAGTGGTATCCGTTGCTATATGCAAAAGATTTGCCGTTACGTCGCCAATTCCTTCAACGTCTGTAAGCTCATGGGAATTGGCAATATCGATCGCAACGTTGGGGTGCTTTTCAAGTATCTTATGTGCCAGAGGATTTGTATCCTCACGGCGCAGGGAATGAAAAAGCAGCATCTCAAGCAGCTGATGCAGATCAAATGCCTCAGCTCCGCATCGCTCATACTTTTTTCTCATTCTTTGTCTGTGATTTTCGTGTAAATTCTTTTTCTGCATTTTAGTCCTTAAGACGGTAAATCTTGATATATCCTTCCTCGGCCGTCAGCTCATAGCTGTCGCCCATAGCGCTGAACATCTTCGCTGTGTGATTATCATAATCATATCGGGTATCGACAATATAATAATCTGTTTTTTCGTAAGGCGCGTAATACTCGGGGCAGGTGTGAAGGTCGCGGATATACCAAAGGTGGGGCACCATATATCCGTATGCCGTTACAGAGGCATCTCTCGGTATCTCCTCCAGAGCCGCAGCGGTTGCATCATATCTTTCTTTGTTGTTAAGATAGCTGTCTGTATACATCTTTGCCTTGGGCAAAATAAGTGCGCAGGTGAATACGATAGATACGCAAACAGCTCCCATAAGGACAAACTGTCGGACCTTATCTGAGTTTTCCCCTAGAAACAGCATTGCAAGAACGATAAGGAGCGCCGCTGTGCCGTAGGTATACTGAAAATCAACGTCAAACTGATACATCCATCGGGGCATAAGGTTTATAACGAGAAGGGGGATGAGGAGCACAAGCTCGGAGGGGCGCTTTCTGAGGAAGGGTGTGAAAAGAAGGGGCGCCGCTGTCCACAGAACAAATTCCAGCTTCTGTCCCGTATAGGTCATTTCAATAAAGGCATCGGTATCTGCGCCTGCAAATACCTCCTTGAAGAGATAGCCTATATCCACAAAGCAGTTTCGCACAGCCTGGAACAGCGTTCCGTCCTGACCGTGAGTATAATTGGAGAATCTTCCCGTCATTATCTCGCCGCCGGAAAGCTCTATCATATTGCATGCAAAGAAAAACCATCCCACAGAAAAAGCCGCAACGATAAGGGCAAAGAGACGGCTTCGCTTCGTTACAAACATCCAGAGGCAGATAGCAATAACGTAGATAAAGGCATCCTCCTTGACTGTGAGGATGAGAAAGCAGAAAATTCCGCAGCCCCAAAGCTTTTTCTCAAGAGCAAAGGCAACAGCCCACAAAATGAGAACTGACAGGAATTTGTTTTCGTGAAAATCGTAAAAGCATCCGTTTGCCATTGTGGGGAAAAGCAGATATGCCGCAGCACCCGCAAGAGACATTGCGGGACTGAGCCCCAGAGTTTTGCATATTCTTCTTACGGCAAAGGCTCCGAGACCTATTCCCAGCGCCTGGCTGAAGAGAAGGAAAAGGGGAGAGCGCCACAAAAAGTAAAAAGGCAAAAGAACGTAGAAAAACGGAGAAAAATGAACTGCAAAATGGCTGAGATACTGGCTTCGCTCAACTGTGGTATAAGGAAGACCCGTTGTTGCCATGCTCTCAAACATCTGGCAGAAAATTCCGAAATCAAAAGCGGAATGATAAAAGCTCTTATATTTTGCCGCTGTGAGAAGATAAACCACTGCGGTGAATACAACCACCAAAACCGCGCAAATTATAAAGGAAGCTCTGTCTGACATGCCCACGGAAAGGATTCCCGTTTTGTCCTCCTCGCAAATATATTTTACAACGAGAACGAGAACAGCACAAAGACCGATACAGAAAAATATATTTCCGGGATAAGCCGCCACCAGCACAACGCAAAAGGTTAATGACGTCAGAAGAAGAGACCACGAAATGACACGCTTTGTCAAAAAAACGAGGCTGAGGGTAACGATTACGGCAAACGCCGCTGCGGTTATGGCTACGGATACGATAAGAGGGTATCTTTTAGCTAAAGAAATGACCGTGAAATCATTCTGCAAAGCATAAACAATGGAAGAAAGAATAAATGCCGCCGCAAATGAGGCAAAAAGATCGCCGCCGGAAAAACCCATTTTTTCAGCTCTCGATCTTATGGCACAAAAAAGCTTCATCACGCCGCTCCTCTCTTTAAAAAACTATACTTATATTTTAACATTTGACAAAAAAAAGTCAATAGGATTCCCCCTCCGAGAGCATTAAAGAATAAATAATAAATATGAAAGAATAAAGAATAAATATTGACATGGTAAATCTCATATGTTATAATTTCCTATCGGTAGAGGTGCATTATGCCAAAAGTATTGCAGATGCCAAGGGGTGACCGCCCGTTGTCTGCAAAAAAGGGGCAGGTGCCGAGGGCAGGCGGTGGTTTCGTCTGTGCCGGTTTGAGCGAATAAGATCGCTCCGACTGTCGCTTTTCGCGGAGAGCTATCAAAGTCCCGAAGTGGGATTTTCTTTGCCGACCGCCGTCGGCTTTTTTAATTGCTTTGAAAATTTAAGGGTCCTCGGACCAAGGAGATAAATTATGAAAAAGACTATTTTTAAGGGTATTGCGACCGCTCTTGTAACACCCTTCACAGAAAACGGTATCAACTACGATCAGTTCGGCAAGATCATCGACTGGCAGATCGAGAGCGGCATCAACGCTCTCGTTATCGCAGGCACAACAGGTGAGGCTTCCACTCTTACTGACGATGAGCACCGCGATGCTATCGCTTACGCTGTTAAGCGCGCAGACGGCCGTGTGCCGATCATTGCAGGCACAGGCTCCAACGATACAGGCTACGCTCTCGACCTTACAAGATGCGCTTGCGAAGCAGGTGCTGACGCAGTTTTAGTTGTTACACCCTACTACAACAAGGCTACTCAGAAGGGTCTTGTTAAGATGTTCACAGAGATTGCGGACAAGTCCACAGCTCCCGTTATCCTCTACAACGTTCCCTCCAGAACAGGCGTTAACATCGAGCCCGATACATACCGTATCCTTGCAGACCACGAGAATATCGTAGGTATCAAGGAGGCAAACGGTAACCTTTCCAAGATCGTTGAGACAATGCACTACGTTCACGAGAAGCTTGACCTTTACTCCGGCAACGACGATCAGATCGTTCCCCTCATGTCTCTCGGCGGCGTTGGCGCAATCTCCGTTCTTTCCAACATCATGCCCCGCCAGACCTGTGAGATCTGCGAGAAGTTCTTTGCAGGCGATATTGCAGGTGCAGCAAAACTTCAGTACAAGTACCATTCCATCATCGATGCTCTCTTCTCCGAGGTTAACCCCATTCCCGTTAAGGCTGCTATGGCTAAGATGGGCTTCTGCGAGAACAACCTCCGTCTCCCCCTCACAGAAATGGACGAGGCTAAGGCTGAGAAGATGTATCAGATCATGCGCGGCCACGGTCTCATCGGTTAAAGAGGTACTTTATGAACGTTATTCTCTACGGCGCAGGAGGAAGAATGGGCAAGGAGGTTCTTTCCCTTCTCGAGACCTGCGAGGACGCAAGCCTTGCTTGTGCAGTTGACAAGATCAGCGAGGATATAGCTATCCACGATCTTTGCGACTATCAGGGCATCGCTGACGTTATTATCGACTTTTCCCACCACTCCCTGACAAAGGAAGTTATTGCATACGCAAAGGATCGCTCCCTCCCTCTCGTTATGTGCACAACAGGACATACCGAAGAGGAAAAGGCTATCCTTTTTGAGGCGGCAAAGTCTATTCCCGTGTTCTACTCTGCAAATATGTCTCTCGGTGTTGCAACACTTTGCGACCTTGCAAGACGTGCTGCTGCTCTTTTCCCCGATGCGGATATCGAGATCGTTGAGGCGCACCATAACAGAAAGCTTGATGCCCCCAGCGGCACAGCTCTTATGATTGCCGATACAATCAAAGAGGTTCGCCCCGAGGCTGAGTACGTTTACGGCCGCCACGGAATGTCAAAGAGAGCCCCCAACGAGATCGGCATCCACTCTCTCCGATGCGGAAACGAGCCCGGTATGCACGAGGTCATCATCGCAACAGATTTCCAGACTCTCTCCCTCAAGCACAATGCAGAATCCCGTGCAGTTTTCGCCGAGGGCGCCATCAGCGCGGCAAGATTCATCAAGGGTCGCTGCGCCGGTCTTTACAATATGTACAGCCTTGTAAACAACTGATGAGGTAATTATGCTCCACCAAAATCTTTCTATAAACGAAAAAGGTCATCTCTGCCTTGCAGGTATGGACGTTTGCGATCTTGCAGACAAGCACGGCACTCCCCTTTTCCTTATGGATGAGGAAAGAATCCGCAATAACTGCCGCACCTATATTGATGCAATGCGAGAGTTTATGCCCGAGGGCTCAAGTCCCCTTCTCGCAAGCAAGTCCTGCTGCTTCAAAAAGCTCTACTCTGTAGTTGCAGAGGAGGGCATGGGAACAGACCTTGTTTCCCCCGGCGAGCTCTATACGGCAAAGGCTGCGGGATTCCCCCTTGAAAACGCCTTTTTCCACGGAAATAACAAAACAGACGCAGATATCGAATATGCTATCGACTCCGGTGTCGGCTACTTTATCGTAGACAACCGAGAGGAGCTTGACTGCATTAACGAGACCGCAAAAAAGAAGGGCATCACTCAGAATATCCTTCTTCGTCTTTCCCCCGGAATCGACCCTCATACACAGAAAAAGATCTCCACAGGCAAGGTAGACTCCAAGTTCGGTACTGCTATCGAGACAGGACAGGCTCTCGAAATGTGCCGCTATGCACTCACTCTTGAGGGCGTTTCCCTCAAGGGCTTCCATTGCCATATCGGCTCTCAGATCTTTGAATACGAGTCCTTTGCTGATGCGGCTGATATTATGCTCCGCTTTATCCGCACACTCTACGATGACTGCGGATTTGTGACAGAAATGCTTAACCTTGGCGGCGGCTTCGGTGTCCGCTACGTTGAGTCTGACCCCCATATCGACTACCGTGAAAACATCAAGGGTCTTGCAGGCGTTATCAACAATATCTGCGATGAGCTTGATATCAAGCGCCCCGCAATTCTCATGGAGCCCGGCAGAAGCATCGTTGCCGACTCCGGCGTTACAGTTTATTCCGTAGGAAGCGTTAAGACCATCACAGGCTACAAGAGCTACGTTTCCATCGACGGCGGTATGCCCGATAACCCCCGCTATGCTCTTTACGAGTCCGACTACACCACCCTCATTGCCAATAAGGCAAACGAGAAGGCTGACTTCTGCGCAACAATCGCAGGTCGCTGCTGCGAAAGCGGTGACCTCATTCAGGAGGATACAATGCTTGTCCGCCCCGAGAGAGGCGACTATCTCGCAGTCCTCGTTACAGGCGCATATAACTTCTCTATGGCATCAAACTATAACCGCATCCCCCGTCCCCCCGTTGTTATAATCAAGGACGG
>JAZRRC010000078.1:0-3278 GCA_045650355.1 Candidatus Avispirillum sp.
ATAACCGCAACGTATTTATTTACCTTAACGAGAAGGGAATAGACAACGTCAACGAAAAGACCTGCAAGAGTACCCTTACAAAGTACTGTTATAATTGTACCGGGCACGCTGACTGCAAGGAATGATGCCGCATCGCCTGAAAGAAGAACTGCAACACCGAAAAGAAAACCGAGCCATGTGCCTGCGCCCTTACCGTATACCGCAGAGCCTACTACGATAGGAATAAGAACGAGGGAAATAGAGAAGGGTCCGAGACGGATAAATGCTCCGAGGAGCTGAAGAACTACGACGATTGCAGAGAAAAGTGCAATGCCGACAAGCTTTCGTGTGCGCTCACGACTGTTACTACGCATAAAAATACCTCCGGGGGCTAACCCCAATGCTGACGTCCTTATATAATAAAAGGTAAGTCGCATGCATAAAATTTATATAATCAAGCCTTGGCTTAATTAACAGAGAAATTATAATGTATTTTGTATAATTAGATAGATTTTGTATAATTGCGATGGCGATTTGCGGTGTTCTGATAGAAAAGAGATGCTGCGCCCTTGAGGGTGAGATTCTCAATAACCTCAAATTTGTTGCGACAATGAGGCAAAATCACCTTACTGAGGCCGCCTGTGCCGATAAGAGCAAGCTTTTCGCCGTCCTCGCAAAGCTCTGAGCGGATCTGTCTTATAAATCCGTCGATCATATATACGTGTCCGTAGAAAATACCTGAGCGGATGCTGTCCTGGGAGTTTTTACCAATAACCGAATCGGGCTGTTGTAAGGAAACGTCTGTAAGAAGCGCTGCAGAATCCTTAAGTGCCTCAAGAGAGATATTGGCACCGGGAGCGATGACAGCACCGATAAGCTGACCGTTGCGATCGACTGCAGTAACGGTTGTTGCAGTGCCTACGTCAACTACAGCGAACGGAGGCTTTACAAATTTAAATGCAGCAGCTGTATTTGATACGATATCAGCTCCAAGCTGCGCCTGGCTGTCTATCTTTATGGGAAATCCTGTTTTTGTACCTTTAGATATTATAAAGGGCTCACAGCCGCACAGACGCTGGCAAGCGCCGGAAACGTCTGCAGTGAGTGTAGGTACAACGGATGAAATGCAAAATGAATCAGGAGAAGGCTCAACAGAAAACTGTGAAAGCATCTGATTAATAATAAGGAAATATTCATCAGAGGTGCGCTTGACGGCAGAAGAAATTGAAAAACAGCATACCATATCGTCGCAAGATCCATTAAACAGACCAAAGTTGATATTGGAATTGCCGATATCTACACAAAGCAGCATTTTGATAAAACCTCCTTAAAATTACGGAATATACCTAAATTAGCCTTTTTCGCTTCCCTCTATTATACAAAATTTGCATTTTGTATAATTGGGTGTTTGGGAAAAGGCAAATGATATTGTAGCTATATCCGCTTCTCTGCGACTACAGCCTTACTCCAGTTAGGTATTATACCATATATTATTTATAAGGTCAACGGATAAGACAACCAAAAAGCTCCGCACATTTTGGCGGAGCTTTAGTTTATTTAGCTTTCTTTGCGGCAAGCTCTCTTTCACGGCATATATCTGCCCACTTCGGGAGCTTATCAAGTCTTATAACAAAATCAGCAAGTGCTGCAGGAATATCGATTCCCTGAGGACAGATGCTTGTGCACTGATTGCAGCCGATGCAATCTGCAGCTCGCTTACCTGCGGGCACTGCATCCATTCTCATTCCGATATTAAAGGTAGGCGCAAAGCATATCTCATTATAATTTGCAAGCATTTCGGGAATGTTGATCTCCATGGGACATCCCTCCGTGCAGTATCTGCAGGATGTACAAGGTACGGTATTCTTCATCTTTTCAGCTATTGTCTCAAGTGCGCGAAGCTCAGTGTTGTTAAGCTTTTCAATTTCTGAAAACGTACAAATGTTCTCCTTGAGCTGCTCGATTGTAGTCATACCGCTGAGAATAACTGCAACGTTGTCTATTCCCTGAAGCCATCTGAATGCCCATTCTGCATTGGATCTTTTGGAGTTGACACTTCTCAAAAGCGCTGTATCCTCATCGCTGAGGTTTGCAAGCTTTCCTCCGCGTACAGGCTCCATGACCCATACGGGAATATTATGCTTTGCAAGGATCTCGCATTTTCTTTTTGCATCCTGCAGAGTCCAGTCAAGATAATTGAGCTGGATCTGGCAAAACTCCATTATATCGCCGTATTTTTCGAGGAATTTTTCGAGAAAACCGGCCTCGCTGTGGGTGGAGAATCCAAGATGCTTGATTCGACCTTCCCTCTTTTGCTGAACAAAATAATCAATTATACCCCATTTGGGATCTGTATAGGTATTAATTGAATTCTCGTAAACGTTATGAAGAAGATAAAAATCAAAATACTCAACGTTGCACTTTTTAAGCTGATCCTCAAATACTGCCTTAGGATCATAGGAGGAAAGTATCTGATGACCGGGAAATTTTGTTGCAAGGTAATAAGATTCTCTCGGATACTTTGAAAGAAGCTTTCCCAGAATGATCTCAGACTGAGAGCCGTGATAAGGATATGCGGTATCGAAGTAATTTACCCCGCAAGACATTGCAAGATCGATAATTTCCTCAGTCTTTTTAATATCAATATCAGCGGGATTGGTGCTTCCCTCAATAAGAGGAAATCTCATTGTTCCGAGGCCCAGCATCGGAAGCTTTTTATCTTTAAAATCTACTCTGATCATAAATATCCCCTGTCAATTAATTGAAAAAGAAATGAAATCGCAAGTTCCCTCGCCCTTATAAGTAAAGAAAAGGGGATGAACTCCTGTGGGAGCTGTTCCCTCTGCAGTGAAATTGCAGATATCGGAGCACTGATGTATATTGATCTTCGCAAAGGGCTCTGAATCAAGTTCTGTTGCGATTTCAATAACGGCATCACCCTCAGCCTTTACCTTAACTGAGATAGCTTCTCCGCCCTTGAAATCGAAATATTTGAAGCCAGCGAATGCTCCGTCATTCATGTTTTTGATATACTGATCGTCATTCTCCTCGCGGTCGATACCGTTCTGAGTAATATAAGGAGAGTTTTCGCGGTCAGCGGTAAGGTTACAGGCAATGCTTGCGCTGTACTCACCCGAGGCCTTGAGAGGTCCGCCGTTAAGTCCGCAGCTGGTGATAGGTGCCTGAACGAATGTATTATCGGAAAGAATCTCTATCTTTTCAGCGCAGGCCTGTCGGGAGTAGCCTGTGTTATTTGTGTGTCTGTGATAGAAGATATAGTAATTTCCCTTAATCTCAAC
>JAZRRC010000079.1:0-16459 GCA_045650355.1 Candidatus Avispirillum sp.
AACCTCCCCGATAAACCCGAATTTATCATTCTCATTTCTGCATCCACGTACCTCTTTTCGACCGGACAAAATTAGTTTCAAGAAAATTCATCAAAAAATGTGGCATTTTTAGTATAATGGAGTAGTTATATGTGTAAGGAGGGATAACGTGCTTGATGTTCAAATAGAAGAAATGATAGAAAAATATAAGAGCACCGTTTATTCGGTTGCCCTGACACATACAAAATCAAAGTACGATGCAGACGACGTTTTTCAGGATGTCTTTTTAGCGTATTATAAAAAGCAACCTTGTTTTAAGGATGCGGAACACGCAAAGGCTTGGTTTATAAAAACTACTGTAAACCTATGTAAGAAAATATATAATTCATCCTTGTGGAAGAAATCCGTGTCTATTGACGAGGTGAGGGAGGAACAGTTCTCTTTTGCAAACGAAAGGGAAAACGAGCTGTTTGACCATATCAGAAAAATACCGCCAAAGCTTAGAACGGTCATATATCTGTATTATTTTGAGGAAATGTCAACTAAAAAAATAGCGAAGCTTTTACATAGAAGAGAGGGAACAGTGAGAATGCAGCTGACCCGAGGAAGAGATAAGCTGAGAGAAATTATAGGAGGGAGAAAATGAAAAAGGATATTTTTTTGTCAATGAAGGAGCAAATGACGCCCGACGTGAGCGTTGAAGCTTCTCTCAGATATGAGCTTGAAAAAAGAGAAAAGCATCACTTATGCGCATCATTTCTTCGTTGGGGAAGTGCTGTAGCTGCAGTACTTACCTCTGCGGTTCTAATTTTTAATCTTGCAATGCCTGCCTATGCAGAAAAGCTACCCATAATAGGTGATGCCCTGAGCTCGCTCAATGAGCTTGGAAACGACAGCAGAGAAAATGGAAAAACACCTGCCTTTTTGATAAAGGAAGAAACGGTGAAAAAGGATTACGGGTTGACTGTATTAAATGCGGAATGTAACGGCCTTGATGCAAAAATTAAAATACAAGTAGACGATTTTTTAAATAAGATCGCTCCTGAGGCTGAGTATCTTGTTTTGTCTGATACGATACTTGAGATTGCGGGAATGTATCTTTATCCCACAGACGAAAATCCCAGACTTTCCCGAAACGGTGACAATACCTTTTCCGGATGGGCTACATTTAATTCATCCTCTGTTGCCAGCTTTTTGGAAAGCGGTGAGGAAGTGGATGCCGTCCTTTATTGCGAGGAGCTTTCTGCATTTGTGGAGGGGGCTACCTTTGAGGAGAGCATAGAAAAATACACCTATGAATTTCACGAAGCAACGGAGCTGTCCGTTGCGGTGGATAAGTCGGGGCTCTCATTAGAATATTTAGGCATTGAAAGATGCGGTATCAATCTTGAGTATAAGCTTATAAGCGATAACCGAATGGATGTAGTTTTTACTGTTGATGACAGCGTTGAATATCCCTCCTGCTTTTCTATCTATACCGGTAGTCAGGAGCCGGGCGTTATAACAGTAAGCCGTGCGGCAGATAATAATGGGAAATATGTGTATCATGCAACGTTTATCTCAGACAGCGGTAAGGACGTCTTAAAGGATAATCTTGACGGTATGCTGGAAAAAGAGGAATCGAGTTATCTTGAGGGTATGGATTTTGTAGTTTACAGCGAGGCTACGGGTGAATACTTTGCCTTTGAAAGTGACTGTGAGGTGTCGGAATGAAAAAAACGTGGATCATAATTCTTGTTTTCAGCCTTATTGTTAATGCCTTTTGCATATTTTACGTTGCCGTAGGCGCCTGCGCCGAGGTTGAAGTGAGGGAATACAGCTTTCCTGAGGAGATTGAAAAAGAAAAGGCGGCTATTGCAAAATGGCTTGAGCTATACGAGCAGTGGAAAAATGAGCCTGTAAAGATATTTTCTTCTGCCGATACCCCCGTCTGCTTCGCCTTGTATGCTCCCGAATATGAGGGAGGCTGGGGAACTTATGAAATAGAATACACTATTGAGAGAACTTATACCTCAGATACTCTCCCCGAGGGGATGAATACTGAAAAATTTGCAGATAGAGAATTTTACCGTGAAGAAAAGCTCAAAGATGGATATACTTTTTTGATGATTGATGCTATAATAAAGAATAAGAGCTCGAAAAAGCAGATGTATCTTGTAAACAGCATTGATGCGGGATGCGGATTGCTTGGTTTTTCGGGACAGACCTTTAAGAATACGGCGATCTTTCATAAGGAATTAAATCCGAATGAAGCCTTTGAGACAACCCTTGTTTTTTGCGTTAAAAAGGAAAAAATCGATGGCACCCAGATATATATAAACAATTTCGGCACGGGCTCGCCCGATGGGAATTGTGCGTATATAAATTACGGAGGTTAAAATTTGAAGCTTTACATAAAAATAATAGCTCTTGCCATAGCTTTACTTTTGATGCTCTCCTCCTGCCAAAAGCCCGAAACGGATCCGCAGGATGAGTCAACGGAGACTCCGGTGACGGAGCAGATCTTTTATCCTTCCCCCGACGGAAAAAAGGTGGTCCTTCTTGATGCAGGACACGGCTTTCGGGATATCGGATGTGATACAGACCTTATGAATGGCACTGAGGCAGAGGTCACTCTTGCTGTTACCCTTATGCTGAAGGCAGAGCTTGAAGCGCAGGGAGTGAAGGTTATTCTCACTCACGACGGTGCAGCCTATCCCTCTGCGGAGACGATAAAAGACCTTGCCGATAAAGCAGGAGTTGAATACGTAGAGGAAGATATAATCGAAAACGATATTTTCTCAGCCTACGAGAGGGCAATATATTCGGCCTCTGTTGCAGAGGATGAGGGAATAGACCTGTTTTTGTCGCTCCACGTAAACAGCATCGAAAATCATCCGGAGATAAGTCAGTATGAGATAGATTATTATAAAGGCAATCCTTACAGCACGTCTTTGGCAGTCCTTGCGGAAGGCTTTTCTGAAAAGCTTGATAATGAAACGAAAATATTTGCCGATGACTATGAAAACGCTTTTTTGGTCACAAAGCACGGCACTCATCCCGCTGTGCTTTTGGAAATGGGATATGCCACAAACGAGTCCGATGCATCAAAGCTCAATTCGGAGGAATGGAGAGAGGAATTTACGAAAACTCTCTCAGAATGCATCACAAAATGGATCGCATCCTTTGAAGAAAAATAATATATTTTCAAACTCCTTTGACTTTGTCAGAGGAGTTTTTTTATAATAAGTATTGACTCTCAACTTAACTTTAGTGTTATAATAAAGGCGGAAAGTGAGGTCTTTGTATGCAGATAGGTGAATTTGCGTTGCTTTGTAATACGAAAATATCGGTTTTGCGTCACTACGATAAAGAGGGATTGTTAAAGCCTGACTATATTGACGATATGACCGGATATAGATATTATTCGGAAGAACAGGTCGCGGATTTCTTAACGATCGGTATTCTTAAAGAAGCAGGATTCTCGCTTGCCCAGATACGCAGCATCATTAGGGGCAACGTTGAAAAGGATGAACTTAGATATGTCTTTGATGAAAAGAAAAAAGAATTAAAAGAAGCTCTTTTAAAACTTGATAAAGCTAAAAGCATGATGGACGATAGTATCGGTATCAACCTTTGTAGATGTGAAGATAAAACTGTTGCACAGATACTTTTTGACTATCCTCAATTATTTGACGAGAAATGCAGTGAGCTTGAAATTTGGTTACTCAGAGGAGGATATCAGAGAATTTCTCATTTCACAATGAAAAGCGGAGAGGGAGGATATTCGGCAAGCTGTACTGTACTGAAGCTTTCGGACAGATTTATTCCTGCGCATGATGATGCTGTTCTTGAATTTGAGAATGATCCCATGGTTGTTGGCAAATGGCAGGCTGTGGGTGAATTTGCGGTCAGAGAGGATTTCTTTTCGGGAAAAGGTTTTGAAAATATGAACGATGGAACCACCCCGGATATTATCTTCTTTTTACCGGGCGGAGAGAATTATTGGAGCTTTGGATGGACCAAGGGCTTTCTTATCATAGAAAGCGGTCTTGGATATCGCACTATAAATAGATATACGGTTGAGCTTGTGGGAATGCAAAGGTATATGTTTGTAGAGCATAAATCCTATAATTACTGTCGCGACGGTGCCGAGACGGTTCTTGTATTAAGACAGCTTGATAATATTTCCTATTCTAAAGAACAAATTGCTAAAAAGGATGATATGAATCTTCCTTTTGTTAATGACCCCAGCGTTATCGGCAAATGGCGTGTTGTTGGTTTTGTTCCTGAAAAGGATATCTTTTATCCCGATAAGGTGTTTGAAATACCTTTGCTCTATAAGAGCATAGATTTTTATGAAAACGGAATTGTGAAAAGCACGTTTTTAAACGGTGGTGTTATTGATTCTCCGAATGCTCAGTCTTGGACTGCAGGATACGTGCTTCAAAAGCTTGATTTCTGCTCCTGTGCTTATGAAATTCGTACTTTAAAAGGGAGGGATTATCTTTTCCTTGAATGGAAAAGCGGAGACTACGTATACGGCAGAAAGAAGCCCAAATACTATGTTTTTGAAAAGGAATGTAAATAAAGGAGAAACAGAATAATGAAAAAGATAATAGTTCCAAAATCCGTAAGAAAGCGCGCACGAAGGGAAGTGTATGAAAGATTTGTGAAGCTTTTTCTTTATATGATTCCCGCGTATATAATCTTTGAATATACGTACAGCGGCTTGAAAACTACCGATTTCGGAAATCTTTCTACTTCTCTTGCTGTTTTGTTTGTTATACCTTTCGTACTGGCGGGCATTCCGATGAAGCTCATTGACCGTGATTGGTATGGAGAGATAATTAAGATCGAATTAAAAAACAATGACCCTGCCAAAATAGATAACTATTCAAAGGATCCGGTTGAAGTCTCTGCTCTTTGTAAGAGTGAGGACGGAAAACTCTATGAGGTTAAAATATACGATGAGGGCGAATTCTTTTGCGGAGAGAGGGATAACGTTTATAAGGTCGGCGATAAGGTGATCCATGTCAGATGGACAGAGTATTTGCGCCCTGTAAGGGTTATGGATAAAAATCGTCCTGTTACTTGTGTTATTTGCGGACATAAGGCACCTTCCTGTGATAGCATATGCAGATGTTGCCAAAGCTCTCTTGAGATTACAGTAGAGGAAGGAAGAGTGAAAAATGAAATACGTTTCCTATTTCTTTTGGTGGGTAGGCTGCGTTTTCGCTGTTTCCTATTATTACAATGCCTTTTGGGATATATTCTACGCGGTATGGTTTCAGGAGATGGAAAGCCTTATATATGGCTTTGACCCCGCAGGATTGCCTCCGTTTAACTGGAAAATAAAGCTTCTTATATGGCTTTCCGGAATTTTGCTGATGGGGCTTATGTTTGCTTTCATAATGGATAGCGTGGCAAAAAAGCATTACAGAAAAAGACAGCACATGCCCCTTTGGTGTATTATGATAAATCAGCTTTTGGCGATGGCTACATATTTAATTATAGGATATGCCACCGGATATTGGGAAAGGCTGTATTATATGCCTCGGTTTTTGTGTGAGATATTTGAAGAGGCTTTCTCTGTGCCGATAAGTCCTTATGCTGAGAAAACTTATTTCTTTGTATTGACCTTTATACATATGATGATATTTGCTTCTCTTTCTCTTTACTTTTATTCTTCGGAAAGAAAAAAGCAGGAAAGGATTATGGAAAGAGAAGAAGAATACAGAAAAGAAATGGAAAATCAAGCCTGAATTTGAGATAAAAACGATAAAACAGGGCGCAACGTGTATTGTTGCGCCCTGTTTTTGCATTTGCCGTAGGTTTTTCGGCAATAATATATTACGACAATTTTAGCTGTTATTTTACAATTGCATAACTTCATTTTCTGCAACAGTATAAAACAAATGTTCAGTATAGGAAATGATAAAAAATGGTGAAAATGTCAAAATATGGGCGAGAAATTATGTAAAAAATAACATATGTTAGAAAAATAATGCGAAATATTGAAAAAATTATTGTAAAACTTCCTAAAATGTCTTGCAAATAAAGGGGTGGAGTATTATAATAGTACCACTCCGGTGGTGGAAGATTGCATAGTTGTTCCATAAAAGTGGGGGAGAAAAGGAGGGTGATTGCAGTGAGCAGAAACGTTTTGGTAGGAAATCATACCAATACGCTCGATTCTAAGAACCGAGTTTTTTTTCCTGCGAAGTTCAGAGAAGAACTTGGATCACCCATCGTTATAACAATCAGCCCCGACAAATGCCTTATAGCTTATTCAGTTGCCGAATGGGATAATTTTATAGCAACCCTCTCATCACATTCCAAATCTAAAACCAAAGAGCTTAAAAGAGTATATTGCGGTGCGGCTCAGAAGGTCGTTCCCGACGGACAGGGAAGAGTTATGATCGATAAAGCTCTTCTTGCATTTGCCAATATGACAGACAGCATAACCTTCGTAGGTTGCGGTGATTATGTCGAGATGTGGCCTGAGTCCAGCAATCCTCTTAACGAGCTTTCCGATGATCTTCTCGCCCAGCTCAACGAAACAATGCTTGAGCTTGATATCTGATCTGCCTTTTATAATAAGAAAGGAAAACGGTAGTAATAAATGGTCGAATTTAAGCATATAACTGTTCTTCTTTCCGAATCAGTAGATGCCCTTGAGCCTGAGAGAGGCGGCATATTTGTAGACTGTACAGCAGGCGGTGGCGGTCATTCCGAGGAGATACTCAAAAGACTCCCCGATGGCTCAAAGCTTATCAGCCTTGACAGAGACGAGCGGGCTATTACACGTTGCCGTGAGCGTCTTGAAAAATACGGCGAGAAATCCGTAGTTGTAAAAACGAACTATTCCGAGATCGGTGACGTGCTTGACGAGCTCGGTATTGATAAAATAGACGGTGTCCTTTGGGATCTCGGAGTTTCCTCCGTTCAGCTTGATGAACGAGAGAGAGGATTCTCTTATTCTCAGGATGCCCCCCTTGATATGCGAATGGACAGAAGCTCCGGTATTACTGCAGCGGACGTTGTAAACACTTATTCCGAAAGCGAGCTTTGCCGCATCATTCGTGATTGGGGAGAGGAAAAATTCTTTTCACGTGTTGCTTCTGCTATTGTCAAAGCAAGACAGGAAAAGCCTATAGAAACCACAGTAGAGCTTGCGGATATAATAACGAACGCCATTCCCGCAGGCGCCAGAAAAAAAGAAAATCAGCATCCTGCAAAGAGAACCTTCCAGGCTATCCGTATTGAGGTAAACGATGAGCTGAATATCATCGAGCCTGCAATCAGAAGCGCCGTTGAAAGACTTGCCCCCGGCGGCAGAGCTGCTGTTATAACCTTCCATTCTCTTGAAGACAGAATCACAAAGCAAACCTTCAAGAATCTGGAAAAGCCCTGCACGTGCCCCTCGAATTTCCCCGTGTGCGTGTGCGGTAAAAAGCCTCAGATAAGGCTTGTAACAAGAAAGCCCACAATCCCCTCGGATGAGGAGCTCGAAATGAATCCCAGAGCCCGCAGCGCAAAGCTGAGGGTGGCGGAAAAGATATAATTCGTGCCGCACGGCGGCGAAAGGAGAAACTGTACACATGGCAAACACTAGAGTAACAACACAGGCTGAAAATCCCCTCTGCGACAGACTTCGAGTGAAGTTCGACGGCAGAGGCGTTAGTGCTGCCGATCCCCGTGTACAGACAGGTACCTTCAACGCAGTGCGCAAAGAAACTCCCGCGCAGAAGAGAGCAAAGACTGTTGCAAATCCCTTTGAGGAAACAGCTCAGTTTGTTCGCAGCGATGCTCGCACAACAACTAAGGCGAATGCCGAAACTCTTCGCTTTGAAAAGGTAAGCAGCGGTATTGATTCTGCGGCTGCCAAAAGAAGAGTAGATGCTTATGAAATGGCAACTCCCTTTGCTTCAGGCGCCTATACTCAGGCGTATGCGAGAGCGGCTGCTATCCGTGCAAGAGCAGCAGACGGTACTGAGGCAAGAAAGAGCGCTCAGCGTATGGCACAGCGTGCACAGAAGGCAAAAAAGCCCGTTCTTTTCTCACCTGCCTGGTTTAAGAACGTTCTCGTAGGCGATGAGGAAGAGGTAATCGTTAAGAAGAAGCCTGTATCTGCAAGCCTTGTTATCGGAATTATCCTTTTCTGTGCAGTTGTTATGATGATAATCTTCAGCTTTGCACAGATCAGCGAGTTCAAGAAGGAGATTTCCTCTCTTGAGGCTCAGAAGGCAGAGCTTTGTGCCGAGATCGATCAGCTCTCACTTGATATTGATCTTAAGAATGACATCCGCTACATCGAGCAGGTGGCAACTGAGGAGATCGGTATGGTAAAGTCAAACAGAGTTGAGTCCAAGTATATCAGCGTTGCAGAGGGAGAGCGCATCGAGATTCCCGAAGAGGCTGAGGCTAATGATGAGGACTACGGCATTTTCTCTACAATGATGTCCTCTGTTCAGAGCAACTGGGACAAGCTGATGGAGTATATAGACTAAAAGTGAAAAAGCCGGCCTTATTGCCGGCTTTCTTTGATTGATAATAGGTTAAATTAACATATCTTTGGCTTTGGTTACATAAACTTTAACACTATAAGCCTGGTATTTGAGAAAGTATGGGGTCAAGATGACAAAAAGACGTAAAAGAATAAACCGCACGTCATATTCAAGGGCAAGCATTGTGCTTTTGGTCTTTGCGGTGCTTGCGGTAATAATAGCAATAAGACTTGTAATACTCCAGGTGGTAAACCATGAGTACTACAAAAAAGCGGTAATGAATGAGATTACCGTGGAAACAGAGGTAAATCCCGAAAGAGGAGTTATCTATGATAACGGAGGAAACATCCTCGCCACCAACAAAACGGTATATCTTTGCTTTATCTCTCCCCAGGATATAATTGACGGAGCTGAGACTGCGAAGGCCGAGGAGAAGGAGCTTGCCGAAAAAAAGGCAGAGGTGCTCTCTAAGGGTGATAAATGGGATGAGTCACGAGATCTTCCTCAGTGGAAGGATAAAAATGGAAAATCTCATACACTGACAGAGATGGATGACCTTATTGCTTCTTTTTTGGCAGAGACTCTTGGTGAAAAATACAACGTTGAATACTCCGACGTTATGGAAAAGGCTGCAAAGGAAGGCCGCCGTTATGAAGAAATAGCAGAGGAGCTTGATGAGGAGGATGCTCAAAAGGTTCGGGCGTTTATTGATGAGTTCGGCCTTACCTCTCAGATATACCTCAGAGCAGACTTTATCCGCTACTATCCTTACGGCTCACTTGCGAGCCATACCATTGGATTTACAAACTCCGACGGTGTAGGTGTGTATGGAATAGAAGCGTATTATAATAACCTCCTTGAGGGAGAGAGCGGCCGCTATATCAGCGCTCAGGACGCAAACTCCAACGAGATGGACTATAAGTATGAGAGCTTCGTTGAAGCAAAAAACGGATACAACGTTGTCACAACTATTGATACCTATATCCAGTACGAGCTTGAAAATCAGCTTGAGGCTACCCTCAGAGAAAATAAGGCAGCAAACCGTGTAACGGGTGTTGTTATGAACGTAAACACAGGTGCGGTGCTTGGAATGGCAACGGCTCCCACCTTTGACTGTAATGACCCTTACGTTCTTGATAGTGATTCCCAGGCTGTTCTTGATGCTTATACCCAGAGCGAGGAAAGAATTGCAGATGCCAAAAAGCTTGCGGAAAACGGCTATAAGGCGGAAAATCCCGGAGCTGATTCCGAATCTGCGGAATTCAAGGCAGGCGTTGATGCAAGATACAGAGAGCAGAGCGAGTATTATTATGAGCAGGCATATAGCAATAAGTATTTCACCCTGCTTTATGCCATGTGGAAAAACAAGGCGATAACAGAGCTTTACGAGCCCGGCTCCACATCTAAAATTATTACAACCGCAATGGCATTCGAGGAGGGAGTAACAAATCCCGATGAGGTCTTCTATTGCGGAGGAAGCATGAAGATAGACGGATATGGCGCTCCTATCAAGTGTCATGACCATTCGGGTCACGGAAGTCTTCCCTATGCAAAGAGCTTGCAGCAGTCATGTAACCCCGCTCTTATGACTGTAGGTCTTCGAATCGGAAGAGAAAAGTTCTATAACTATTTCCTTGATTTCGGCTACGGTGATCTCACAGGAGTCGATCTTCCCGGTGAGGCGGCATCCTATTATCACAATTACAATGATTTTTCAAACGTATCTCTTGCGGTATATTCCTTCGGTCAGACATATAAGACCACGGCAATCCAGCAGATATGCGCAATATCCTCTATTGCGAACGGAGGACACCTTGTAACTCCTCATATTCTCAAAGAGGTCGTTGATGAAAAGGGCAACGTAGTAAAGAGCTTTGAAACAGAGATCAAGCGTCAGGTTGTTAGCGCAGAGGTCTGCTCAACTATTTCCTCAATTCTTGAGGACGGTGTATCCGGCGACGGCGGTGCGAGAAACTGCCGTGTTAAGGGATACAAGGTAGCGGGAAAAACCGGTACCTCCGAGAAGATAGATGAAAAGGACGAAAGCGGACAGACATATCTCAGAGTAGGCTCAAGTATAGCATATGCTCCTGCTGATGACCCTGAGGTTGCGGTTATCATCATCTGCGACGAGCCTATGGGCGGAAGCGTATACGGAAGCGTTGTTGCAGCGCCCTACGTATCAGATCTTCTTGCAGCAGTTCTTCCTTATCTTGGCTACGAGCCTCAGTTTACTGAGGAGGAGCTTGAGAATATTGAAACTGGTATTCTTGATTATACAGGCTACGAGATAGAGGTTGCAAAGAGCAGCATCACCAATAAGGGCCTTAAGGCTATCGTTGTGGGTAACGGAGCAACGGTAACCGGTCAGGTGCCCGAGCCCGGCAGCATGCTCAACCGTGAAAACGGCAGAGTTATTCTTTATACGGGCGGCGCAACAGAGGAGGATAATCTCGTTGTTGTTCCCGACGTTTACGGAAAGAGCGCTGAGGCTGCAAACAGAATCCTCACAAACGCAGGACTTAACGTAAGCATCGGAGGTGTTGATGACAACGCTGATGCAACTGTAGCGTCTCAGTCTATCGCCCCCGGAACAGAAGTTCCCGAGGGTACGGTTATTAAGGTTACTCTCAGAAGTACAGGTATAACAGACGATTAAAAAAGGCACAGCCCTTCGGAAGTTGAAAGAAAAATTCACTTTCGGAGGGCTTATGCTTTTATTTGAACTTCTTTCTGGTCTTGAATATGATCTTTTCGGAGCTGATCCGAATTGCGAAATATCCCGTCCCTTTTCCGATTCGAGAAACGGGACAGACGGCGGGCTTTTTATATGTATTGACGGCACAAAAACTCGGGGCGAATTATACGTCGGGGAAGCGATGGCAAAGGGATGCCGTGCCGTTGTTTCTGCGAGAAGACTTGATAACGTTCCCACAGTTGTAGTAAGGGATACCCGATATGCCCTTGGCGTAATATGGAATAATTATTATAAAAGACCGTCTGAGGGAATGCGGCTCTTCGGTATTACGGGAACAAACGGTAAAACCTCAACAGCCCAGTTTCTTTTTTCATGCCTTCGTGCGGATTCGAGAATGGCGGGATGCATCGGCACTCTCGGATGCTTTGCCATGGACGAAAAGCTGGAGATAGGAGAAAGTGAGATAGCCGGCGAGGCAGCGGCAATGACAACACCGGACCCCGAGTATCTGTATGGCGCACTGTATGAGCTTAAAAGGAGAGGGATTCGGGACGTTGTCATGGAGGTGTCAAGCCACAGCATTAGTCAGAGAAAGGTCGATGCGCTGAATTTTGATGTCGGCATATTCACAAATCTTTCTCAGGAGCATCTTGATTTTCACGAAAGCATGGAGGAGTATTTTAAAATAAAGGCCTCCTTTGTGGCCAGATGCAAGAAAAGAGTAGTAAATACCGATGACCCATGGGGCAGCCGCTTTGCTTCTGTTATTCCGTCCTGTGAGATCGGATTGTCTCGGCTGAGTGATGTAAGGGTTGATACGGGAGGCGTGTCATACAGCTTTGAGGGTCAGCGCATTACTTCCTTTGTAGGCGGTGAATTTACAGTTTATAATACCTTTCTCGCATACCGTGCTGCACTTCTTGCAGGAGTGAAAAGGGATAGGGCAATAGATGGGATATCTTCGGTCGCAGCTGTCAGAGGCAGACTTGAGAGGGTGGTAAGATCGGAGGATGCGGGGTTTGACCTCATAATTGATTATGCACATACCCCCGCTGCACTTGAAAGCGTTTTGCGCTATCTGAGAAAAACGTCAAGAGGCAGAATAATCTGCGTGTTCGGATGCGGAGGCGACAGAGATAGATCAAAGCGGCCCTTGATGGGAAGAGCTGCTGAAATGTATTCGGATGCGGTGATTGTAACAGAGGATAATCCCCGATGTGAGGAGCCCCTCGGAATAATGCGGGATATTATCAGCGAAATGGTCTTGTCAAAGGCGGTGGTTATTCCCGACAGAAGAGAGGCGATCTTTGCGGCTGTTTCCATGGCAGATAAGCTCGATACGGTGCTTCTTGCGGGGAAGGGCCATGAAACCTATGAGATAAAAGGGAAAAATAAACTGTATTTTGACGAAAGAGAGGTCGTAAAAGAGGCTGTAAGGCTCAAATACGGCAAATGACTAAAACGATTTTCGGCATTTATTTTTTGTCGGTTTTGTTTATAGGTATTGACCGTCAATATAAATGATGATATAATATATATTGATATCAAATGTTTTATACAGATGACTAAAATTAACAAAGGACGGTCCCATATGTTTGACTTTATTCTTTTTATCGGAATCGCAGTTCTTGCTTTTGTGCTGACTGCAGTTATTTCCCATTTTCTCATCCCCGTGCTTGCAAGCCGTAAGATGGGACAGAAGATTCTTGAGATAGGTCCCCGTTGGCATAAGAGCAAGGAGGGTACTCCTACAATGGGAGGAATCGCTTTTCTTATAACAACATTTATTATCGGTGCCGCTCTTTCAGTATATCTCTGCATTGTAAACGGTGCTGAAAAAGCAGCTCCCTTTATTATGACGGTAGCTCTCGCTCTTGCGTCCGGTCTTATCGGTATTATCGACGACTCCGCAAAGCTGAGAAAGGCTCAGAATGAGGGACTTACTGCGGCTCAGAAGTTTCTTCTGCAGCTTCTCATCGGAGGACTTTATCTTCTCGGCATGAGCCTTTTCGGTGGACTCACAACTACTCTTGCAATCCCCTATTTCGGCATCAGCCTCAATCTCGGTATTGCATATTACGCAGTTGCCCTTCTTCTTATCGTCGGCATTATGAACGCAGTTAACCTTACTGACGGTATTGACGGTCTTGCATCAAGCATCACAGCAGTTGTCGGTATCTTCTTTGCTGTTTGCGCTTTTCTTGCAACAGAGGCTGTTCTTGTAAACCTTTCCTTCACCGCAGCAATTATGATCGGTGTTTGCCTCGGATTCCTCGTTTATAACTTCTATCCTGCAAGAGTATTTATGGGAGATACAGGATCCCTTTTCCTCGGCGGTCTTGCCGTAGGTGCGGCGTTCCTTCTTAACAATCCCCTTATCATCGTGGTTTGCGGCTTCGTTTATATCTGCGAAACAGCATCCGTAATGCTTCAGGTAGGCTACTTCAAGATTACTCACGGAAAGCGTCTTTTCAAGATGGCTCCCATTCATCACCACTTTGAAAAGTGCGGCTGGACTGAAATCAAGATCGTATCTGTATTCAGCATCGTAACAGTCATCCTTTGCGTTGCTGCCTGGTTCGGACTTTAATATTAATTCTAATTCACACTGAAAGGTGCGCAAATGAGCGAAAACTATAACAGAAATAATCAAGGGCGCACCCCTTCAGCGCCCGGCCGTCCTGCGGACGGTCAGCAGAGAAGACCCCGTCCTGTGAGGGATGTTCCGGAGATGGGTCGCCCTCAGAGACCGAATGCGCCTCAGAGCGGCCGTCCTCCCATGAGACCTCGCCGTGACGTTCCCGACCGAAGAGATCAGAGGTCCATGGTCCCTGCAGACGAAAAGAAAACAAGCATTATTCAGATAGTAAAGGGAAACCTTGAAAAAAGAAAAGAAGAAAAGGACAGAGAGTGGGATTCCGAGGCTATCGAGCGTCAGCGCCACGGTGTTGACCGCCCTATGCTTATCATAATCCTCCTCCTTATAGCTCTCGGAACCGTAATGGTTTTCAGCGCAAGCTATCCCTCCGCTCTTAAGGAAAGAGGCGACAGCTACTATTATATCCGCAATCAGATGCTCTGGGTAGCGTTGGGAGGCTTTGCGATGACAGTGCTGACTCTCATGCCCTACCGCCTCATCAAGGCTCTTGCACCTGCAGCGGCAATCATTTCTATCGTGCTTCTCGTTTTGGTGCTTATTATGGGTACTGCGCGAGGTGTTGCACAGAGATGGCTTAACCTCGGATTTATCTCATTCCAGCCCTCCGAGTTTGCCAAGGCTGCGCTGATACTGTTTTTGTCCTTCTACATAGATAAGTACTATGAGATAACCTCAAAGGGCCTTGATAAGAAAAAGACCTTTAAGCACGGAATCCTTTTCCCCGGACTTATAGTTGCAGTTTTCTGCGGACTTGTCCTTCTTGAAAAGCATCTTTCGGGAACTATCATTCTCGCTCTTATCGGAATGGCGATCATTTTTATCAGCGGTGCCGATATTGTGAAAATGGTTGTCACCTACGGTGTTCCTGCATTATTGGCAGGAGCTGTCTATCTGATGACAAACGAGTACGCCCTCAAGAGAATCATCACCCACGGTGATGAAAATGCAGACGTCCTCGGCGAGGCGTGGCAGACAACTCAGGGTCTTTACGCTATCGGCAGCGGCGGCCTTCTCGGTATGGGAATCGGTGACAGTAACCTTAAATTCAACTACGTTTCCGAGGCGCACAACGACTTTATCTTCACCATCTGGTGCGAGGAGCTTGGCCTTGTAGGCGCTCTCCTTCTTGTTGTGCTTTACGGCTTCTTTGTATGGCGAGGAATCACCATTGCAAAGAAGGCACCCGATATGTATTCCTCTCTTGTTGCCTTCGGTATCACCTTCCAGGTAGGCATCCAGGCAACACTCAATATCATGGTAGTAACAGACCTTATCCCCAATACAGGCGTATCCCTCCCCTTTTTCTCATACGGAGGCACGTCCCTGATTATTCTGATGGCGGAGATGGGAATCCTTCTTGCTATCTCAAAGCATTCTTATCAAAAGAAATGAGGTTAAATAAATGAGAGTACTGATGACAGGCGGCGGCACAGGCGGACACGTTAACCCCGCTCTTGCTATTGCCCAGACTATAATGGAAAACGAGCCCGACAGCGAAATTGCTTTCGTTGGCACGCCCCGAGGAATTGAAAACAAGCTTGTTCCCGCAAAGGGCTTTAAGCTTTATCACGTTGACGTTATGGGACTTCGCAGAAGCCTTTCCTTGAAGAATATTAAGGCAGCTTATCTTGCTCTCACCTCTCCCATTAAGGCAAAGAAGATCATTAAGGAATTCAAGCCCGATATCGTAATCGGTACAGGCGGATACGTTTCCTGGCCTGTTTGCAAGGCGGCAACGCAGATGGGTATTCCCACAGCTCTCCACGAATCCAATGCCGTTCCCGGAATGGCAGTCCGTATGCTTTCAAAGTCTGCTGACAGAATCTTTCTTAACTTTGAAAAGGCAGGCAAGGGTCTTGATTGTCCCGAAAAGCTTATGCTTGTAGGCTGTCCTATGCTCGGCAAGTTTGCTTCTGTTTCAAAGGAGGAGGCAAGAGAAAAGCTCGGTATCCCGAAAGATGCTGAATGCGTTATCCTTTCCTTTGGCGGAAGCCTTGGTGCAGAAAAGGTAAACGAGGCTGTTCTTGAGCTTATGGAAAAATTTTCAGGCGGCAAGGCAGGAGTTTATCATACCCATGCTACAGGCGCAATCGAGAAGGAGATCTGCTTCGGGCAGTTTAAGGACCGCGGTCTTGATAAGTATGAAAACCTGGAGCTTCTCGAATATATCTACGATATGCCTTACCGTGTTGCGGCAGCGGATATCATCATCTGCCGTGCAGGCGCACTCACAGTTTCCGAGCTTTCCTTAGCCGGAAAGTGCGCTGTGTTTATTCCTTCCCCTAATGTAACAGATGATCAGCAGTTTAAAAATGCGAACGTTCTCGTAGAAAAGGGCGCAGCAGAGCTTATCCGTGAAACTCCCGAGCTTCCCGCAAAGCTTTGCGAGCTTGTTGCAGATCTTGCAGCCTCTCCAGAAAAGAGAAGAGCAATGGAGGAAAAGATCGGCGAGTTCGCAATCAGAGATGCAAACAAGCGCATTTACCTTGAAGTAAGAAGACTTGTTGACGAGAAAAAATAATGATTTGCGCCAGAGGCGCAAAGCTACAATAACATCCCGAAGGGATACATCACGTTCCGCGTAGCGGAACACATCACTCGCACCGTGTGCGAGCATCACTTGCGCGAAGCGCA
>JAZRRC010000080.1:0-15288 GCA_045650355.1 Candidatus Avispirillum sp.
CGTCTATAATATATGCAAAGTCATATTTGATACAAAAAGCCGGAAGGTGTTTATGATAAAGATAACAGACGTAAGAGTTTCACCCGGAGACAGCGCTTTTCTCATTGATAACGGAAAAACTGCCATACTTTACGATTCGGGATTTGCATTTACAGGCTACGGAGTTTGCAGTAATATAAAAAACTGTCTCGGAGAAAGAAAGCTTGATTACATATTTCTCACTCATTCCCACTACGACCATGCGTTAGGTAGCGCATACGTGCTGGAATGCTATCCCGAGGCCAAGGTAGTTGCGGGAGAATATGCAAAAAGGATATTCGAAAAGCCTACAGCAAAAGCTGTAATGCGGGACCTTGACCGAAAGTTTGCCGCAACTCAGGGTATTACGGAATATGAGGACCTGATCGACAATCTGAGAGTTGATATTCCCGTATGCGACGGAGATATTATCGAAGCAGGGGATATGTCCTTTCGTGCCATTTCCCTACCCGGTCATACAAGATGCTCCTTCGGATACTATCTGGAATCGGAAAAGCTCCTTCTTTCCTGCGAAACTGTGGGAATATACGTCGGAGAGCCTCTTATAATCCCTTCCTTTTTAATCGGATACAGAACGACTCTTGAGTCGATTGACAAGGTGAGGGCTCTTGATATAGAAAAAATACTTATTCCCCACTTCGGTGTCATTGACGGAGACGTTGCAAAGTACTATCTTGACAACACAAAGAAAATCAACGTTGAAACCTGCCGTGAGATTGCAACGATACTGAAATTCGGCGGATCAAAGGAAAAAGCCCTTGAATTTTTCAAGGATAAATTCTATCACGGAAGGGTTATCGATGCTTATCCCTACGATGCCTTTCTTCTGAACACAGGTATTATGATCGAGCTGATAAAAAAAGAAATATTATAAATCGGAGGCAGCCATGTCTATTATCTACAACGAAAGCACAAAAACCTTTAATCTGACTGCGGGCGACTCCTCATACTGCATGAGCGTTTACCCCCTTGGTTATCTCGTTACACATCACTACGGAAAAAAGATTCCCGATACGGATTTTTCCTCATACCTTATCTACTCCACCCGCACCGTTTCCTTCAACCCTGCAAGAAAGGGCGGTGCCCCCTGCTTTACAATGGACACCAATCCTCTCGAATACTCCTCCTTCGGCACAGGCGAGTTCAGAAGAGCCGGTATCCGTATCCGCAGCGCTGAGGGTAATACCGCAACGGACTTCCGCTACGTTTCTCATAAGATTTATAAGGGAAAGCCTGCCCTTCCCGGTCTTCCTGCAACATATGCAAACTGTGAGGACGAGGCAGACACTCTTGAAATTCTTATGAAGGACGAGGTTACAGGCGGCGAGCTGACTCTTATCTATACCGCCTTTGATAAGATCAACGTTATCACAAAGAGCGCACGCATCAAGAACTGCTCCGACAAGAGCTTTATTGTAGAGGATATCTGCTCCTCCGTTGTAAACCTTCCCTCCTGCGATTTTTCTATGATAAATCTCTTTGGAAAGCACAATGCAGAGCGTAATTTTTCAAAGAATCCCCTTTCCTATAACCGTCAGTCCATTATTTCACGCCGAGGCGCATCGGGCCACGAGCAGAATCCCTTTATCGCCCTTGTACGTGACGGCTCCACTGAGGAAAACGGTGACACATACGGCTTTAACTTCGTTTATTCCGGAAGCTTCGAGATGGGCTGCGAGGTTGACTATTTCGATTCAACCCGAGTAACAGTCGGCTTTAACCCCGAGCAGTTTGAGTGGATACTCTCCCCCGGTGAGGAGCTTTACACCCCCGAGACCGTTCACGTTTATACAGACAAGGGTCTTGGCGAGATGAGCCGAATCTTCCACAGATTCTATAACTCAAACCTTATCCGAGGACGATATAAAACAGAAAAGCGCCCCCTTCTTATCAACTCCTGGGAGGCGGCATACTTCAGCTTTGATGAGGAAAAGCTTGTCCGCTTTGCAGAGCAGGCAAAGGAAATGGGAATCGAGATGCTGGTCATGGACGACGGCTGGTTCGGCCACCGTGATAACGACCTGAATTCTCTTGGCGACTGGTTTGTTTATGAATCAAAAATTAACCTTCAGAGTCTCGTTTCAAGAGTAAAGGCACTGGGGCTGAAATTCGGTATCTGGTTTGAGCCTGAGATGATTTCCGAGGACTCCGAGCTTTACCGTGCCCATCCCGACTGGTGTCTCCACGTTGAGGGCCGCGAGCATTGCGAATGCCGCCATCAGCTCGTTCTTGATATGAGCCGCCCCGAGGTTGTTGACAATATCTTTGAGCAGATGGATGCTATTCTCTCCTCCTGCGATATCGATTATCTCAAATGGGATTTCAACAGAAATCTCACAGAGGTCGGATCAGCTACCCTCTCCCCCGAGCGCCACGGTGAGCTTTATCACCGCTTTATGCTCGGAACGTATGATCTCATGGACAGAATTACAAAGGCATATCCCAATATTCTTCTTGAAAACTGCTCAGGCGGTGGCGGACGATTTGATCCCGGAATGCTTTACTATTCTCCCCAGATCTGGGCAAGCGACAACACAGACCCCATTGAGCGCCTTGCTATACAGTACGGCACTACTCTCTGCTATCCCACCTCAACAATGGGCGCCCATGTTTCCTTCTGTCCCCGTACGGGATTTGGCGTAAAGGGAGACGTTGCAATGTGGGGAACCTTCGGATATGAGCTTGATCCCACCCGTCTTACAGATGAGGACAAGGCTCTTATCAAGGAGCAGATAGCAGATTACCACAAGTATTACGATCTTATCCGCTACGGCGATCTTTACAGACTTATCGCTCCCTGGGACGGACAGCAAAAGGTTGTTTGGGAGATAGCCTCTCCCGATAAGACAAAGGCTCTTATCACCTGCGTTCACACCCGCTACAACGCAATGGAGAGATTTTTCTTAAAGCTGCGCGGACTTGATCCCGAGAAGAATTATAAAAACTCCTACAACGGCGAGATAAATTCCGGTGCATTCCTTATGTACTGCGGAATCAATCTTACTAACGCCCCCAAGGGAGATATGCAGAGCTTTAAGGTATACTTTGAAGAAGTATAAAAAAACGCCCTTAGGGGCGTTTTTTACCTTTAGTTTGCAAATAATTCAATTTTTATTGAATTACCGTTAACAGGATTGAAATTTATATAAATTCGTGTTACTCTTATATTATCAATTTTCGGAGGTTCTTTATGGAATTCAGTGCAAACCATCCGATCCTTTTTATAATGGTCGGCATCATCATCGCTGTTGTTCTCTGTCAGTCCTTCTACTTCCTTTTCCGTGCTATGAAGCGCGCAAAGGAGCTTGGAATTACAAAGAAAGCAGTGACATCAACAATCACATCGAGCGCTATTTTTACAATAGCACCTGCGGTTGCTATCCTTCTCGGAGTAATCGTTCTTTCTCAGAAGATGGGACTTGCTGTTCCCTGGCTTCGCCTTTCCGTTATCGGCTCTCTCTCCTATGAGACTATTGCTGCGGAAAACACTCTCAACGCACTCGGGGAGGGTACAAGCGCACTTACCGATCCTTCTGCCTTCGTTGCAGTTATCTGGGTTATGACCATCAGTATCGCCGTTGGTCTTATCTTCGTTCCCTTCATGACAAAGAAGATCCAGAAGGGTGTTGTTAACATCAACACAAAGGACAAAAAGTGGGGCGACGTTCTCAGCAACTCAATGTTCCTCGGTATGATCTCTGCCTTTGTTGGCTACGTTTTCTGCGACGTTTCCCTTGCATTTGAGGGTGACTTTACAGGTCTTATTCCCGTTTGCGTTATGGCGGCATCCGCTGTTACTATGGCTGCAATCGGAATTGCCGCAACAGAGTTCAAGGTGCGCTGGCTTACAGACTACGCCCTTCCCATCAGCCTTATCTGCGGCATGGCATTTGCTATCCCCGTAACAGAGTGGCTCAGCTAAAAGGAGGTATTACAAATGAAAAAGAATATTTCTTATCTTGATTCCGTTCATCGCGACGGTAAAATCTGGGGAATTATTATTTGTATTCTCCTCTTTGCTTTCCCTGTAGCAGTTTCTCTCATATTCAAGTCAGCTCCCCACACAGGCGCTCTCGTTCAGGGCCTTGTCGCCACTGCTCCCATGTACTGGGCTGTTGGATTTATCGAAATGTTCACCTACGTTCCCATGCTTGGAGCAGGCGGTACATATCTTTCCTTCGTTACAGGTAATATTTCCAACCTCAAGCTTCCCTGCGCTGTTGACGCCATGGAGCGTGCAGACGTTAAGGCAACAAGCGAGGAGGGCGAGGTTATCTCCACTATCGCAATTGCGGTTTCCAGCATCGTTACTACTATTATCGTAATTCTCGGAGTTATTTTCATCATCCCCCTCACCCCCCTTCTTGAAAATCCCGTTCTTGCTCCCGCATTTGATATGATCCTCCCCGCACTTTTCGGTGCTCTCGGTGTTGTTTTCATTTCAAAGCATCCCAAGCTTGCGGTAGCTCCCATCGTACTTATGCTTATTCTCTTTATCTGCATTCCCGCACTCAACGAGGGTACTGTAGGCATCATGGTGCCTGTTGGCGTTCTCTTCACAATCGGTGTAGGCCGCTTCATGTATAAGAAAGGCTGGCTCTGATGATATACGCACTTATTGCCCTTGGCGCACTTCTTCTCTGCCTTATTGCAGCGGTGCTTATCCGAGCAGCGCTCTTTAAGCCCAAGGCACAGCCCGCTGCTGACAATGAAGAAATAAGCTTTGACGGTGACTCTGCCGTTTCCCGTCTTTGCTCTCTTGTAAAGTGCAAGACTATCTCTTATAAGGATCACTCCCTTGAGGATGACAGAGAATTTCAGAAGCTTCTCGATATGCTTCCCTTACTTTACCCCAACGTATTTGACAAATGCACATTCTTTATGTTCCCCGACCGAGGTCTGCTTTTCAAATGGGAGGGCAAAAACCACTCAAGCCCTGCCGTTATGATGGCACACTACGACGTTGTTCCCGTTAACGAGGACGCATGGGACAAGCCTGCCTTTGATGCTATCATCGAGGACGGTGTTATCTGGGGTCGAGGCACCCTTGATACAAAGGTGACCTTTAACGGAATCCTCTCTGCTGCCGAGCATCTTATCGGGGAGGGATTCGTTCCCGAGAACGATATCTACTTCGCCTTCTCCGGTGGTGAGGAGGTAAACGGTCTCGGTGCAGTTCACATCGTTGATTACTTTGAAAAGAACAATATTGACCTTGCCTTCGTTGTAGACGAGGGCGGTGCCGTTGTTGAAAACGTATTCCCCGGTGTAAAGGTGCCCTGCGGCCTTATCGGCATTGCCGAAAAGGGCATGATGAACGTTCAGTACCGTGCAAAATCCCAGGGAGGCCATGCTTCCGCACCGAAGCCGGGCACACCTCTTGTTACTCTTGCAAGGGCTGTAACGGCAATTGAGGACCATCCCTTTAAATCTCACCTCACTCCCCCTGTTGCAAAGCTATTTGACACACTCGGCCGTCATTCCACGTTCCTTTACAGAATGATCTTTGCAAACCTTTGGCTTTTTGCCCCTGTTCTTGACCTTATCTGCAAGAAATCAGGCGGCGAGCTTAACGCTCTTATGAGAACAACCGTTGCCTTCACTCAAAGCTCAGGCTCAAGTGCGGCAAACGTTATTCCTCCCGAGGCTACTATTGTTTCAAATATGAGACTCAACCCCTGCGACAATACTGAAACGGCCCTTGAGTATCTCAAAAAGACAGTTGATAACGAAAAGGTTGAGATCGCCATGCTTGACGGCATGAATCCCAGCCGAATCTCCGTTACCGACTGCCCCGAATACGAAAAGGTTGCTGCTGCTGTAAGCGCAACGTGGGGCGGCTGTCTCACATCCCCCTATCTTATGGTACAGTGCTCCGACTCCCGCCATTACGGACGAATTTCCGACAAGGTATACCGCTTCTCCGCAATGGATCTTACAAGCGAGGAAAGAGCAACCATCCACGGAAACAACGAGCGAATCCGCATTGAAACTGCGCTTCGCGCCGTTGAATTCTATATCCGACTTATGAAAAAATGCTGACAAAAGATTTTGTTTTTGAAAAAGCCTCAGTCGACCGTCTTGAGGAAATTGAAGCGATATACGAGCGTGCCCGTTCTTATATGAAGGACACGGGAAATCCTGCCCAATGGGCAGGAGGATATCCTTCAAGAAAGATAATCCTTTCAGACATCGAAGAGGGCAATCTCTACGTTATTCTGGGTGACGGGATAGAAGCGGTTTTTGCCTTCATCCGTGGTGAGGACCCGACGTATGAGTACATTGAGGGCAAGTGGCTGAACTCTCTTCCATCCTGTGCAGTTCATCGTGTTGCCTCTGCAGGTAAGACCAAAGGAATGCTCTCTCGCATTATGGACTACTGCTTTTCTGTGTGCGATAACATTAAGATCGACACCCATAAGGACAACATGGTAATGCAGCATCAGCTTGAAAAATACGGATTCAGAGCCTGCGGCACTGTTTTTCTTGAAAACGGCGACCCCAGAATCGCTTATCAGATGAAAAAATAACAATAAAAAATCCCTCAAAGCTTTGTTTTTTGAGGGATTTTTCATATCCTTATTGACGATTATTAAAATTTATGATAACATAAAGTTGACTAAAAATAACCATCTAAGATAGGAGATTATTATGGAAAAGATTTACTTATCAGATTGCGAATGGAAGGTCATGAAGGTTCTCTGGAACGGCACAGCAAGCGACCTTATCGGCATTACCAACGCACTCAAGGAGGATACTGCCTGGTCTAAGTCCACTGTTTTCGTTATGCTCAGAAGACTTATCGCAAAGGGCGCTGTTAACCTTGACCAGACTGTTAAGCCTCAGAAGTATACAGCTATCGTTTCCGAGGAGGACTGCGCTATATGGGAGACTGAGTCCTTCCTTTCAAGAGTTTATAACGGAAGCCTCGGTCTTATGGTTTCCTCTCTTGCAGGACAGAAGGCGCTTTCCAAGAATGACGTTGACGAGTTGAGAAAGATCCTCGACGACGCAGAAAAGTCCATTTCCGAAAAATAAGATGCTTGAATATTTATTTTCTCTTTCTCTGCTTATCTTTGCCGTTATTATAATTCGTGCACTGTGCAAGAAAAGGGTATCGGCAAAGCTCGTCTATGCGATGTGGCTTGCTGTTATTATAAGGCTTATTATTCCCGTAAATCTGATCAACCTTGACCTTCCCTTTCCCGAGGTTTCGGAGATTGGAACGGCTATTCTTGAAAGAATAGATGAAGGAACGCCAATGGAAGGACAGGATTTATCCTTTGAAATCCCCGTCAGCTCGGAGGCTCTTCCCATCGCCCCTGTTACTCCCGAGGTGCAAAAAGATACAACAGTAACTCCGGAAAATGCACCGATTGCTGACAGCGTGACCGCAGAAACGCTTTCTCCAAACACTATAAAGCTCGATGCTGAGGAGCTTCTCCTTTATGCATGGGGATTCGGAAGCCTTATCACACTTTTCTTTTTTGCAGTTCCCTTCGTTATCACAGGAATAAGACTTAAAAGGAGCAGAAGATATCACAGCAAGAGCGGAAACACAAAGGTTTACGTTTCGGACAAGGTATCCTCTCCCTGCGTTATGGGAATCGTGCCGACGATATACATAACGCCCTCAGCTGAAAGCTGCAAGGCTCTTGAGCTTATAATCCTTCACGAAAAGACACATATACGCCATGCCGACCATCTTTGGGCAATTTTACGTATTGCTCTTATAATTTCCTTTTGGTGGAATCCCTTTGTATGGGCGGCAGCACTTCTTTCCAAAAGAGATGCCGAGGTTGCCTGCGACGAGTCTGTTGTTCGTACTATGGACGATGCACGACGTATCACCTACGGACGTCTTATCCTCGATATGATTCCTCAAAAGGGTGGATTTGTAGTTGCATTTGCAAACAAGCCCATCAAATACAGAATTTTAAGACTTACGGGAAAGTATAAAACCACGATCATTGCGGCTGTGGTTGCCGTTTTGACTATCACCCTTTGTTTTGTGATGGCATTCATCTCAAACGGCGTTGACGACGGCGAGAACACTATCCTGCATTTCCACAAGTTCAGCGAAAAAGCTACCTGCACCGCCTCTGCAAGATGCGCCTGCGGCGACGTAAAGGGCAAGCCCCTCGGTCACAAATGGGTTGATGCAGACTGCGAAAACCCAAAAACCTGCACACGCTGCTCTTTAACCGACGGTATTCCCCTTGAGCACACGTGGCTTGAGGCTACCTGCGACAGCGCCAAGACCTGCACTGAATGTAAAGTTACAATGGGTGAGCATCTTGAGCATATATGGATTTCCGCAACCTGCACCGCAGACGAATACTGCTCTCTTTGCAGAGATACAAGACAAAAAGCTCTCGGCCACGATTTTACCGAGGCTACCTGCACTACTGCCAAAACGTGCAACCGCTGCAATTATACAGATGGTAACGCTGTCGGACATACGATGCTCTCTGCAACATGCATAAATCCTGAAACATGCGACCTTTGCGGCTATACCGAAGGAAATGCCCTCGGCCACAAATGGACAGAAGCAACTTGTACAAAGAGCAGTATCTGTACTACTTGTAAAGCCAAGGGAGATAACGCCCTCGGTCATTCCTGGATAGGAGACGGTTGTACCTCAAAAAAGATATGCTCACATTGTAATTTTATAGAAAGCGAAGCCCTCGGGCACAATTACGATCGCTGGGTATGTACGCGATGCAAAGGGCTCGAACCTGATTTTGCAAAAAAGGTAAAATCAGCTCAGGACTACCTTGATTCGTTGAACGGGATCGAAGACTACTGGCTTTACAGCGATTTATATCACATCTACGGATATACAGAAGCGGAAGCAAACAGAATTATTGAAGTAATGAACGTTAACTGGTATGCCCAAGCTGAAAAAAGAGCCTGGTCCTTCATCTCTCAAAAGGAAGGAAATTATTCAAAACAAGAATTCTACGATTTTCTTCACGACTATGGATTTGAGACTTATGAAGTAGATTATGCTTTCAGCGTTGTAAGCAAAGTGAATCCGCCGCGAAAAGTTGAAACATATAGCGACTATGCTGATTTTTCAACAAGTATGTCGGGAGATTGGGAGTTTGCCGATCCATGGCACTACACAGGCAAACCGGATTTCGGAAATGACATTAGCAAGCCCATCCGTTGGGACTATGCACACCCATAATTTATAAATATAAAAGCAGAGCATCTAACATTGATGCTCTGCCTTTTTTATAAAGCAAAAACTGCTGTCGAATCTCGACAGCAGTTTTAATTATATTCTCAATCTATTTCTCTAACGTATATGATCTTGAAGTCTTCCTCACTATCTTCGTTTTCTATGCATATCTCAGCTTTTCGGTATATTGAACCGTCGATATCGTAATAAAATGCATAAATTGCAGTGCTTTTGTTTCCGTCCACAGTATGGTTTTTCATAGCAACGCTCATCATACCTCTTCCATCGGGGCGAAGAAGATAACAGTCCTCATTTTCGGGATCGGTGTATTCCGATTCGGATCCATCCACCTTAACTGAAAAATGCTTTTCGATCTCGGAGTTTACTAACTCCTTCGGAATGCTGATTTCATACAACAAATTCTCATCCCTACCCGTTCTGTACTGCTCAAGATGCTCGTAAAGCTCGTAGGAATTGTTTTCATCCATCATTTTAAAAATAGTGAAATAATCAATCAGTTCGTCAACGGATACGGTATCCCCCTCTTCAAAGGTAATATCGCTTGAGAGAAAATACTTTTTGGCAGAAACGTTATCGGGATACTCCCACTCCTCATCGTTTATATATCCATACTCAGTTTCAGCTTCAGCAGCATTGAATATATCGATCTCAGTACCGGATCCGAGCGGATAAATACTTTTTCCCTCAACAGGATGCTCTATCTTTTCAGTCAGTTTACCAGTCTCATCGTACTTGTATTCAGACCAAGAAACAGTCTTGCCGGAATCGTATATTACGTTATGAACCATACCGTACTCACCGTAGCATTTCAATGAGGAAGGGAGACCGAGCTCGTCATACTCTATATAGCGCACTATATATCTTCTTCCTACTCCGTTCTCATTGTAGGAACAGTAAAACACGCGTCTGCCGTCCTCGCGGTATGCCGTTTCTGAGCTCTTCAGCTCGCCAAAATACGTGCTTTCATATATGGTCTCAACGTTTCCATTATCATCGTATTCAGTATGCTTAATGTCTGTGGAATCGGTGTAGGAACCATAAGTATATACATATTTATCAATCAAAACACCGTCGCCGTTATAATATAGTCTCTGGGCTACGCCTTGCTCGCCTGTCTTCGTAACCTCGCTCAGAGTACCGTCATCATAGTACTTGTGCTCCGTTGTAAGGAATACCTTACCATCCTCGGCATAATCGATTTTGAGCTCTTCCTTGCCGTCGTCATTATAGTTCGTTCTTTGTACTGTCATCCCGTCCGAACCGTACTTAAGCTTCTTCTCTATAACACCGTCATCGGAATAGATAAGCTTATAATTCAAGGTCTTTCCGTTTTCGTATTCGTACTCGCTGAGAAGGATATCTTTTGCATTCTTCTCTATTCGCTTTTCAAGAACGCCGTCATCATCGTAAACGTACTCGTATTTGCAATATACCTTCTCGCCCTTGTACACGGTAGCTGTTGTGGGAAGTCCATCATCGTTATACTCATACTCTACTTCCGCAGATGGATAAATATCGGGAGAGAGCTTATTTTGCTTTATATCCTGCTCATCTTTTGCACAGGAAGCAAACAAAAGGCATATAGATGCTATGATGATCAAAGCCAAAACAGTTATGATCTTTTTGAATTTCATGATTTTCTCCCTTCCGACGATAAAAGTTTTTTCTTGTCAACCTCAGTATATCACGCCATTTGGTATCTGTCAACTATTTTTTGTGATATAAGTAAAAATCCCTCCCGAGATTCGGGAGGGATTTGTTGTTGCTGTAATTAGTCAGCTACGTAAGGCATAAGAGCAACTACACGAGCACGCTTGATAGCTGTTGTGAGCTGTCTCTGATGCTTAGCGCATGCACCGCTGATACGGCGGGGAAGGATCTTGCCGCGCTCAGAAACGTACTTCTTGAGACGAACTGTATCCTTGTAGTCGATGTGATCGATCTTATCCTCGCAGAAAAGGCAAACCTTTCTTCTTCTGCGGTTGTTAGCTCTGGGAGCAGGTCTTCTCTCTGCTCTGGGCGCAGGAGCTTCAGCTTCCTGTGCGGGCTGTTCTGCAACAACTGCTTCTGCTGCAACAGTCATTTCTGTATCCATGTTTCCTATGAAACCTCCATTTAAATTTTAAAAAGAAATATGCTTCTTAGTTAGAACTGCCTTAAATTAGAAGGGCAGATCTTCATCGTCTCCGATTTCTTCAAACTTGGGCATTTCTGCCGAAGCCGCAGGGGTAGCATATGCAGGTGCTGTATAGCTTTCGGGAATATAGGGCTGTGAAGCCTCTCTCTGTGCGAAAGGACTTTCGTTCTTTGCATCAACAAAATATGCCTCGTCTGCAACAACCTCTGTAGCGTAGTGCTTTACGCCGTTATTATCTGTCCAGTTTCTGTTCTGAAGTGTACCAACGATGCAGATAGAGCTTGCTTTTCTGAAATATCTTGTGATAAATTCAGCAGTCTGTCTCCATGCTGTTACGTTGATGAAATCAGCAGCATTGTCCTCACCGCTCTTGGAACCGAAACGACGGTTAACAGCGATTGTGAAGGATGTAACAGAGATACCGGAGGGTGTGTTCTTCAGTTCGGGGTCTGCGGTAATTCTACCACCGATGATTACCTTGTTGAAGTTAAAGTTAGCCATTGTATTTCCTCTCTAAACGTTATCCTGCAAAAGCCGAAATCAAGCCTCTGCCTTCTTGTCCTCGTGACGGATCACGATGGAACGCATGATCTTCTCGTTGATGCTGAATCTTCTCTCGAGCTCTGCGGGGAAATCTGCATCAGACTCGAAGTTAACAAGAATGTAGTAACCCTCGTTCTTGTCGTTGATGGGGTATGCAAGTCTTCTCTTGCCCCACTCGTTAACTTCCTTTACAGTTCCGTTCTTCTCGATACGAGCGATGAACTTCTCTGCAACAGCCTTGATCTCCTCATCGGAAAGCTGAGCATCAATGATGAACAGTGTTTCATAAGAGTGAATAAGCTTTTCCATGTTTTTTTACCTCCCTATGGACTTTAGACCGACAGTTTGAAAAGAATTTCTGCCGGCAGAGAGACGGGCATAAAATACCCGTTCTTGAGGATTATAACACTTTACCCTCCCCGTGTCAACACCTTTGTGCTTTTCGGGGAGGGTAAATTTACATATTTACAATTTGTTAACAATTAGCAAGATATTCCTTGATTCCTGCAAGCTGTCTTTCAACGGATTCCTTTGCAGGACCGCCGTATACCTTTCTTTCGTTTACGCAACGAACAAGGTCAAGGCTTTCGTAAACGTCAGCCTCAAAGAGGGGTGTGAAGCTCTTATAATCCTCGAGAGGAAGCTCATCAAGGCTTGTCTTCTTATCGATACAGAGAGCAACGAGACCGCCTGTGATCTTATATGCATCTCTGAATGCCATTCCCTTTCTTACAAGGTAGTCCGCACAGTCGGTAGCATTGAGGAAGCCGTGACGGGCAGACTCAAGCATCTTATCCTTATTGAGGGTAAGAGTATTGAGCATGCTTGTGAAAAGCTCGATGCAGATTTCAGTATTATCCACTGCATCAAAGATAGCCTCCTTATCCTCCTGCATATCCTTATTGTATGCAAGAGAGAGACCCTTCATCATTGTAAGAAGAGTTGTAAGGTCACCGTATACTCTGCCTGTTTTGCCTCGTACAAGCTCTGCAATATCGGGGTTCTTCTTCTGGGGCATAATTGAGGAGCCTGTGGAGAAAGCATCGTCAAGCTCCGCAAAAGCGTATTCAGAGGAGCACCAAAGGATAACCTCCTCGGAGAATCGGGAGAGGTGCATCATAAGAATGGAAAGTGCGCTTGCAAGCTCGATAACGAAGTCACGGTCGGAAACGCCGTCCATGCTGTTCTCTGTTACCTTTGCAAAGCCGAGAAGCTCTGCAACTCGGTGACGGTTGATGGGATATGTAGTTGCTGCAAGAGCGCAGGAGCCGAGAGGCATTACGTCTGTTCTCTTCTTTACGTCGAAAAGTCTGTCGCAGTCACGCATGAACATCTGCGCATATGCAAGGATATAATGCGCAAAGGTTACGGGCTGTGCATGCTGGAGGTGAGTATAGCCGGGCATAACAGTTTCTGTATTCTTCCCTGCCTTATCTGCGATCTCCGCAATAAGCTTCTTTACAAGATCTATAATTTCATCGATCTCCTCAAGAAGATACATTCTGATGTCAAGTGCAACCTGATCGTTACGGCTTCTTGCTGTATGAAGTCTCTTACCTGTTTCTCCGATACGCTCGGTGAGGACTGCCTCAACGAACATATGAATATCTTCCGCTTCCATATCTATCTCAAGAGCGCCGGACTCGAGGTCTGCAAGGATCCCGTAAAGAGCTGCAACGATCTTATCTGCCTCGCTCTTATCAATGATACCTGCCTCACCAAGCATTGTTGCATGAGCAACAGAGCCCTTGATATCTACCTTATACATTCTCTTATCAAAGCTGATAGAGGAATTGAAATCGTTTACACGGGAATTGAGTGCCTTCTTGCTTCTTCCCGCCCACATCTGCTGTGCCATAATTACTGCCTTTCAAGGAAAAATCGGGGTTGGTATCCAACCCCGTTTTTTATAAATTTAATTAGCCGAGATCGATCTTGTCGCCAAGGAGCATGGAGCGGACCTTGAGGGGAAGACCGAAGAGGTTGATGAAGCCCTCTGCATCGAAGTGATCGTATACATCGTCCTCATCAAATGTTGCAAACGCCTCAGAGTAGAGGGAGTAAGGAGATGTTACGGATGCGGGAGTGATGTTACCCTTATAGAGCTTGATCTTTACGTCACCTGTTACAGTTTCTTGAGTCTTGTCAACGAATGCGGAGAGAGACTCACGAAGAGGTGTGAACCACTGACCGAAGTATACAAGATCAGCGAACTTGCCTGCGATCATCTGCTTGAAGTGAGTTGTCTCACGGTCGATTGTGATGGACTCAAGAATCTCGTGAGCTGCATAGAGGATAGTTCCGCCGGGAGTCTCGTATACGCCGCGGCTCTTCATACCAACAAGTCTGTTCTCTACGATGTCGATGATACCGATACCGTTTGCACCGCCGAGCTCGTTGAGCTTTGTTACCATTTCAACGCCGTTCATTTCAACGCCGTCGATTGCTGTGGGAACGCCCTTCTCGAAGTGGATTGTGATGTATGTAGGAACGTCGGGAGCCTTCTCGGGTGTTACGCCAAGCTCAAGGATCTCATCGTACTTGGGCTCGTTTGCAGGATCCTCAAGATCGAGACCCTCGTGGGAAAGGTGCCAGAGGTTCTTATCCTTGGAGTAGTTTGTCTCACGTGTTACGGGAATATCGATGCCCTTGGAGATAGCGTAGTCGATCTCCTTATCACGGGATGTGAGCTCCCATGTTCTCCAGGGAGCGATAATTGCCATTTCAGGAGCGAGAGCCTTGATTGTAAGCTCGAAACGAACCTGGTCGTTACCCTTACCTGTGCAGCCGTGAGCGATTGCATCAGCACCCTCAGCCTTTGCGATCTCTACGATACGCTTAGCGATGATGGGACGTGCAAATGCTGTACCGAGAAGGTATGTGTTCTCGTACTTTGCGCCTGCCTTGAGTGTGGGATATACGTAATCCTGAATGAATACTTCCTTAAGGTCCTCAATGTAGAGCTTGGAAGCACCTGTCTTGAGAGCTCTTTCCTCGAGACCCTCAGTTTCCTTACCCTGACCTACGTCACCGCAAACTGCGATTACCTCGCATCCGGGATAGTTATCCTTAAGCCATGCGATCATGATGGATGTATCGAGACCGCCGGAGTATGCAAGAACTATTTTCTTAATGTCTTTTTTTGCTTTCATTTTTCTGACCTGACTTTCTTTTTTCGATCTATTGTTAGCCCCCTGTGGGGGGGCAAATTCACAACAATAGATATTATAATCACAGCGCCTGAAAAAATCAATATGCACATTAAATAAATTTAAAATATTTATTTATAAATATTCACTATATATGAATATTCATGCATATTTATGCGCCAACTATTACTCTTTTTGCAAGATTGGTATCT
>JAZRRC010000081.1:0-8998 GCA_045650355.1 Candidatus Avispirillum sp.
CAGAAATCCTTGTCCGCGACTTTTCGGGACAGGTGCCCGACAATATGGAGGACCTTCTTTCCCTCCCCGGTGTGGGAAGAAAGATCGCAAACCTTATCCTCGGTGACGTTTTCCATAAGGGCGGCATCGTTGCGGATACCCATTGCATGCGTATCTGCGGTCGCCTTGGATTTTATCCCGAGGACAAAAAGGATCCTCTCAAAACAGAAAAAATAATGACACCGCTTATCCCCGAAAGTGAGCAGAGCGATTTCTGCCACAGAATCGTTCAGTTCGGCAGAGATATCTGCACGGCAAGAAGCCCCAAATGCTCCGAATGCCCCCTTTACGGGATATGCTTACATAATTCGAAAAAATTATAAGCTTATTATGTACTATATTTATATACTGACCAATCAATCAAACAAGGTAATGTATATAGGCGTTACCAATGATTTGAGAAGGCGTATAACAGAGCACAAAAATCAAAGCTCTTCAATTGACAGCTTCACCAAAAGATATAATGTAAACAAGCTTGTCTATTTTGAAGCTTTCCCTGACCCTCAAACTGCTTTAAGACGAGAAAAGCAGCTTAAAAGATGGGTTCGGCAAAAGAAAAATGATTTAGTTTGCACTATGAATCCCACTTGGGAAGATTTGTTCTGCAAACTTCCACTTTAATAAAACAGCCACGGATTGCTCCACCTGCGTCATCCTGAGCGAAGGCATCTCGTTCGCGAGATGCTGTAGTCGAAGTTTGGCTCAAAGAGCCAAACCAATGATGCGTCGCATCATTGGGATCTCGCACGGGAAATCTGTAATCCGCGGCAGGAGATCCCGCCCTGATGGGCGCGCTCCCTTTGGTCGGGTTCGACTGCGAAAACATCATCCCATGATGTTTTCTCCGCTCAGGATGACACGTGCGGGAATCTCTCAGAACAGAAAGGTACGGTTAAAACAATATGAAAAAAGAACAGAACTGCCGCCTCGGCAAGGTTGGAGGACAGGCAGTGCTTGAAGGCGTTATGATGAAGAGCGGCGAGGACGTTGCTCTCGCTGTCCGCAAGGAGGACGGCTCTATCGCCATTAAAACATCAAAGCACACATCCCTCAGAAAAAAGCACAAGATCTGCAATATCCCTCTCATCCGCGGATGCGTTAACATGGTTGAAACTCTCATCATGTCCATGGGCACTCTTGAGGACTCAGCCAACATGCTTGGTATCGACGAAACAGAGGACGAAACAAAGTTTGAAAAATGGCTGAGAAAGGTGTTTGGCGACAAGCTTATGAACGTTATTATGGGCATCGGAATGGTCCTTGGCGTTCTTCTCTCCGTCGGTCTTTTCGTTCTTCTTCCCAACTATGCGGTTTTCGGAGCTAACGCACTTTGCAAGCATTTCTGGGATTTTGAGCTTCCCAGCATCGCTCAGAATGCCATTTCAGGTGTTCTCCGTATTGCAATCTTTGTGACCTATATCCTTCTCGTTTCTCTTATGAAGGATATCCGCCGCACCTTTGAATACCACGGAGCCGAGCACAAGTCCATCGCCTGCTACGAGGCAGGAGATGAGCTTACCCCCGAAAACGCAAAGAAGTATTCCCGCTTCCACCCCCGCTGCGGCACAAGCTTTATTATTGTAGTTCTTATCATTTCCGTTCTTGCAACAGCATTCATCAACTGGAATACATGGCCTAAATTCGCCATTATCCTTACAAAGATAGCAATGCTTCCCCTTACCGTGGGCATCAGCTTTGAGTTTCTTATCTGGGCAGGCAAGCACCCCAACTGGCTCACAAGAATCCTCTCCGCTCCCGGTATGTGGATGCAGAGAGCTACAACAAAGGAGCCTGACGAGGCGCAGCTTGAGGTTGCTATCGCAGCGCTGAAGAATGCAATGCCCGCAGAATTCCCCGAGGTGCTTGAAAAGCCCGAAGAAACAGAAGAAGCACCCGAAGAGGGCGAGGAAAACAGTGACCTTCAGTGATATTGTAAAAAAGCTTTCCGATGCAGGAATAGACTCAGCGGGCTTTGAGGCTGCAGAGCTTATCTGCCACTTTGAAAAAGTCAGCCGTGCATCCTGCCGCTTCGGAGATTACTGCTCCGAGGAGCTCTCAAAAGCAATTGAAGAGCGCATATCGGGAAAGGCCCTTCAGTATATCATCGGCGAATGGGACTTTATGGGATACACCTTCAAGGTCAGCCCCGCTTGTCTTATCCCCCGCGCCGACACAGAGCTTCTCTGCTCCTACCTTTGCGAAAACGCTCCTAAAAACGGTCGTTTTGCAGACCTTTGCACGGGAAGCGGATGTATTGTCATTGCAGCTCTTCTTGAGCGACCCGACCTTAGGGCAGTTGCAGTTGAGCTTTATCCCGAAACTCTGGAAATTGCAAAGGAAAATGCCCGTCTTCTCGGAGTGACCGACAGAATAGAATTTATCCTCGGCGACGTTACGCTCGACACCCTTACAGGGGAATTTGATATGATAGTATCAAACCCTCCCTACATTGCCGTAGAGGAAATGGAAAGCCTCGACACAGAGGTTTTAGGGGAGCCCCACCACGCCCTTACTGACGGCGGTGACGGACTTTCCATCATCAGAAAAATCATAGAGATATACCCCTCCCACTTGAAAAAGGGCGGTTCTCTCGCCATCGAAATGGGATGGAAGCAGGGCGAGGCTCTTTGCTCCATCGCAAAGGAGCGGGGTCTCTCTGCCACACTTCTCAAGGATATTGAAAAAAGAGACAGAGTTACTGTAATAAAAAGGATAGAAACATAATGAGGCACATTGAAATACTTGATACTACTCTGCGAGACGGTGAACAGACCCCCGGAGTACGTTTCAGCCTTTCACATAAAATTGAAATAGCAAAGCAGCTTGAGCGCCTTGGAGTTGACGCCATCGAAGCAGGATTTCCCGCTTCCTCCAAGGGCGATTTTGATGCGGTTTCTGCGATCTCCAAGGAAGTGCGCAATTGCAGCGTTCAGGCTCTGGCAAGATGCATGAAGGCAGATATTGACTGCGCCGCAGAAGCTCTCAAGGATGCTGCCAACCCCATTATCCACGTTTTTCTGGCTACAAGCCCCATTCATCTTGAATATAAGCTTAAAATGGACCCCGAGGATGCCCTCCTGCGCATCAGCGAGGGCGTTGCATACGCAAAGAGCCTTTGCAAAAAAGTTCAGTTTTCTCCCGAGGATGCTACAAGAAGCGACCGTGACTATCTTTGCCGTGCTGTCAAGTGCGCTATCGATGCAGGTGCGGATATTATCAACATCCCCGACACAGTAGGCTATTCCCTCCCCGAGGAATACTCCGCCCTCGTTTCCTATCTTCTCGAAAACGTCGAGGGTCTTTCAGAGAAAACCATCAGCGTTCATTGCCACAATGACCTTGGCATGGCAGTTGCAAACAGCATCACAGCCGTTTCAGCAGGTGCGGCAAGAGTTGAGTGCGCCGTTAACGGAATCGGCGAGAGAGCGGGAAATGCTTCTCTTGAGGAGGTCGTTATGGCACTTCGTGTCCGCCGTGAATTTACAGGCTGCGACACAAGGATCGTTTCCAAGGAGATTCTCCGCACAAGCCGTATGGTATCAAGCTTTGCAGGACACGACGTTGCTCTCAACAAGGCTATCGTCGGCAAAAACGCATTCGCCCACGAATCGGGAATCCATCAGCACGGAATAATGGAAAACAGAAGCACCTACGAGATCATGAACCCCGAGGATATCGGTGCGGATAAGAGCACCCTCGTTCTCGGCAAGCTCAGCGGCAGACACGCATACAGCCAGCGCCTTGCCACTCTCGGATATGCTCTTGACCCCAAGGGAATTGACTCCACCTTCAACCGCTTCAAGGAAATCGCCCAGAAGAAGGTTGCCGTTACAGACAGCGATATCCGCGCCATCGTCAACGAATATCTTGACGGAATCGAGGGTAAATACTGGGTGGACACATTCCAGATACAGTCGGGCAACCATATGAAGGCTATGGCTCTTGTTTCCCTCAGAGCAGGCGACGAGGTGTTTACCGAGTCTGCCCCCGGCGAGGGTCCTATCGATGCCGCCTTCAACACCATCAACCGCATTGCAGGCGCTGACGACATCGTTCTTGAATCCTATAACCTGAAGGCAGTTACCGAGGGTGCGGATGCGCTGGGTGAGGTTAAGGTTAAGATTTCCTCAAGCCACGGCGCATTTACGGGCAGAGGCGTTTCCACAGACGTTATCAAGGCAAGTATCAAGGCATACGTGAACGCCATCAATAAATGGACCCGTGCACAAAGGGGGCCCGAAAATGAAGCTTGAAATATATGATTCCACCCTCCGAGAAGGTGAGCAGAGCGCTACCGTCTCCTTCTCTAAAAATGATAAGATAAAGATAATCGAAGCCCTTGACCGCCTCGGAGTTTCCTATATCGAGGCAGGTATGGTCACCTCCCCCGAGAACGTTGAGTTTTTCGAAAAGGTTTCCAAAATGGAGTTGAAAACAGCTGTCCCCGTTGCATTCGGCGCTACCATCCGCTCGGGCGAAACTGCTGAAAGCTCCCCCTCCCTTTCCCTTCTTGCATCTGTCCCCTGCGACACAGTATGCGTTTTCGGAAAGAGCTGGGTCTATCAGGTTTCAAAGGTCCTCGGCACCACAAAAGAGGAAAACCTGAGAATGATAAAAGACTCCGTCAGCTTTCTCAAATCAAAGGGCAAAACTGTTTTCTTTGATGCGGAGCATTTCTTTGACGGATATTCCGACGATGCGGTATACGCAATGAAGGTTGTTGAAACTGCAATCGATGCAGGAGCTGACCGAGTTATCCTCTGCGATACAAACGGCGGTATGCTCCCCGATATTATCGGCATGGCAACAGCGGCAGTATGCGCAAGATTCGGAAAGTGCATCGGTGTTCATTGCCACAACGACCTGGGTATGGCTGAGGCTTGTACCGTCAGCGCAGTTCTTTCGGGAGCTGTTCAGGTGCAGTGCACCGTTTCCGGAATCGGCGAGCGATGCGGAAATGCAAACCTCAACACCCTTATCCCCATTCTCCAGCTGAAGCTGGGCTTTGACTGTATAGGTGATAAGCTTTCCTCTCTTACAAGCGCTGTCAGATACATAAACGAAGCTGCAAACCGCCCCTTTGATGAGCGCGAGCCCTTCGTTGGCGGCTATGCATTTACTCACAAGGCGGGAATGCATATCGACGGCGTTATGAAAAGCCCCCGCACCTTTGAGCACGTTTCCCCCGAATCTGTGGGAAATCTTCGCAATATCGTCATCAGCTCACTTTCGGGAAGAAGCGCCATGGCAGACAAGATGGCAGGAATCCTCCCCCACCTTGACCGCGAAAGCCCCGAGGTTGCAAAAGCCCTCAAGGCTGTCCGCGAAAAGGAGGCCCTGGGATATTCCTATGAGGATGCTGAAGCTTCCCTTGCCCTTGTTATCAAGGATGCTCTCGGACTTCGCAAAAACTATTTCGACCTCGTTCACTTCAAGGTCATGACAGACGAGGATGCCCTCACAGATGCAGAGGACAAGGCAATTGATGCAATGCGCTCAACTGCAATGATCAAGGTCTCCGTAGACGGCAAGGAAAAGCTTTCCGCCGCCGAGGGTAACGGTCCCGTTAACGCTATGGACCGAGCTCTCAGACAGGTGCTAAGCGCATTCTACCCCGTTATCGACAAAATGAAGCTGACAGACTTTAAGGTTCGAGTTTCAAGCGGCGGTGCAACGGCCTCCGTTGTACGAGTAGTTATCGAATCCACCGACGGCAGAACAGTATGGCGCACCGTGGGCGTTTCCCCCGACATCATTAACGCCAGCTGGCAGGCCCTTCGCGACTCCGTTGAATATATGCTTGATATGAGCAATGAGAAATAAAAATTGGCTACGGGTTTCTCCGTAGCCAATTTTATTCTCTAACTAACATCCCAACAAAACGGAGTTTGAAATTGGAAACTAAAGGCTCAGAAATACTGCCTCCCCTTCTCAGTTCGCTGTGAAGGGGAGGGGGACCGCTTGCGGTGGAAGGGTTGCATATCAGCACGAGAACTAAACTTTATTATTTCGTACCCTGTTAAATGACAGTTTAACTATAACCATCAGATAGCGCTCGTGCAGATAAGACACCCCTTCCGTCATCGGTGCTAAAGAAATTATAAATTATACATTCACCTTGCACCGATGCCACCTCCCCCTCACAGCCGCAAACGTCTGAGAGGTGGAGGCTTTTGTTTCGTGCAGCATTCGCTATACCAATTCCGTTTATCCGATAAACTCCGATTTATCGATTAGTTACATAAAAGAGCTGTCGCAAAGCGACAGCTCTTTTCATTTTTCTATATTATCTATCAATTCCTGAATTTTTATAACGTTTGCAATATTTTCGATGGTGAAATCTGCTTCAACGTAATCTCTTGTCCGTCCGCGGGTGTTGTAAACCGGTGCGCCAAAGCCAATAGAACCTCGCCCATCCTTTAACAGCTCGATATACATTGGAGGAAGGGCTACCATTTCAAGCATATCAACCTTCTTGCCTATTTTTCTGATTATTTTCTTATTCGTTATGACGTATGCCGTAATTTTTCTCGTGTACGCGGTGATAATAAATCTTCCGACAAGAAGATAAAGACCTACGAGAATAAAGGGAATATCAAACAATTCAATAAATCCCGTTCTTATGATCGAATCAACAACGCTAAGGGAAACAATACCGCACCATAATAAGCTGAACGGAATCATATAATAATCACGCTTTGTGAAAAGTCCGCTCTTTCCCGGTTTACCCTTCCAGAGAATATTCTCACCGGGAACGAGCAGGCTTTTTACAAAATCAAATTCGTTGTTTTCGTAATTCATGGCTTAAACCTCTATGCTTGATATCAAAGCCTGAATTCTGATAACGTCTGCAATATTCTCAAGGGAGAATGCAGGCTCAACGTATCCTCTTGAGCGACTTGAACGATATGAATAGGTAGGCTCGCCAAATGTGATGGTTCCGCATCCGTTCTGGTGAAGCTCCGTATGCATGGGAGGAAGAGTCGCTATCTCGATCATATCGATCTTCTTACCCTTCTTTCTGATTATCTTCTTGTTGGTTATAACGTAGGCTGTGTTTTTTCTCAGATGTGCTGTTATGAAAAATCTTCCGGCAACAAGATAAAGACCTACAAGTATAAAGGGAATGCCGAACAGCGCAAAAAATCCGCCTGCCTCAAGGGCTCCGAAAAACCAGAAAAAGGCAAATCCGCACCAGAAGATGCTGAAAGGAATCATTATAATATCCTGTCTTGTGAAAATTGCGCCTTTTTCGGGCTTACCTTTCCAGAGAATATTCTCTCCGGGGATAAGAAGATGCTTTGCAAAATCAAATTCGTTATTTTCGTACGTCATTTTATAGTCTCCTTATTTAAGAAGTCTGAGTCCCTTGGGATAGTGGTTTTTAACCTTGCCGTCAACGATTTTACCGCCACCGACGGGGCATCCGTCGATGAGAATTGCGCACCAGCCGTTCTTCTCCGTAGTGTCGATAACCTCGCCCTGAAGATAGCTGACAGCATCGGGAGAATCGCTTGAAAGCTCGATCCTTCTTTTAAAGTACTTGCCGAGAGCTGAAAACAGATGGTGATGAGGCTCTACTCTGCCCTTGATCACTTCTCCGACGCAAACACCGACTGTGTGTGCCGTTTTGTGTGAGGGGAGATCGTCTGACATCATAACGAAGTCGCCAACCTTAGTAAAGCTATGCGAAGATGTATCTATATTATCGGCAAAGAACTTTTCAACGGCCGCCTTTTCCTCTTTGGTGAGGGCATCCGTCGGCTTTTCCTTGCCCTTTTTCTTAGCCTTGGGAATATAGACCTCGCTGTCCTCGTCTCTTTGCATAAGGCAGAGGAACTGTCCCTCGCCCTCTGAAATATGGGGATAGAAGCGGCGGCACTCGGTCATATCGTGCTCAGCACCCTCGAAATTAACACCGTCTGCCGTAGCAGCTCTTGCGCTTTCAAGAACGGGAACTATTTTGAAATCCCCGTGGCGGGAAAGGAAAGAATCCACCGTCATTTCGTTTTCCTCAAGGGAGAAGGTGCAGGTGGAATAAAGAAGATATCCGCCCGGCGCAACGCAATCTGCGGCATTTGAGAGGATTTCTTTCTGACGGGAGGCGCACATAAGAACGTTTTCAACGCTCCATTCGGTGACTGCCTCATCGTATTTTCGCATCATTCCCTCGCCTGAGCAGGGGGCATCGCAAACGACAAGATCGAAAATTCCGCCAAAGGAATTTGCAATATCCTCGCTGTCAGTATTGGTAACAGTAGCACGGACAGCTCCCATTCTCTCCATATTGGAGCGGAGGATTCGGCATCGCTTGCGGTCTATCTCGTTTGAAACGAGGTATCCGTCTGAGAGATACTCAAGAAGCTGAGTTGACTTTCCGCCGGGGGCGGCGCAAAGGTCAAGAACTCGCATATCGGGGCGCATTATGTGAGATATTGCCGCAACGGAGCACATTGCTCCGGGGTCCTGCACGTAATATGCTCCCGCATGATGGAGGGGGTCTGCGCCCACCTTTTCCGAGTCGAAAATAAAGCCGTTTTCAACGAAGGAAAGAGGGGTCAGATTGAGAGAGGTTTTCTCGCAAAAGCTTGCCTTGTCCGCCTTAAGAGTATTGACTCTCAGCGCACGGACAGCATCTTTGTCCTCGAAGGAAGAGATAAATCTATCATAATCCTCGCAAAGGAGGCTCTTCATTCGCTCTTTAAATTCTTCGGGAAGCTGCATATTATCTCTCCTTTCGGGTTTATTGTTGTAGGGGAGCGCTTATGCTCCCCTACTGATTATATTTATAAAAATTCGGTTGAGTGCTAATTGATCGCATTTCGCCGTCAAGCGGACGGCGAGCAGGGCTGCGCCCTTGCAACCCGCGGGAAGGCAAAAGGTGTTTCGCCTCTGCGGAGGCGACAAGGGCTCCGCGCCCTTGACTGCGCAACCTTTTGAAAAAGGTTGACGAAAACTT
>JAZRRC010000082.1:0-13905 GCA_045650355.1 Candidatus Avispirillum sp.
AAGGCTGCTTCCGTTGTATCTTACCATCAGTGAAGTAAGCCATCTATAAGGAAGGGGCATCATACCTCCTGTCCCTAACAAACATACATCTAACATAGTCTACCTCTTTTTTGAATCTTATATTTGAATTTTAAAACTAGCTACTAATTCATCATAGCAATCTTCGCAAAGATCGAATTCGTCCACCTGATTGTCTTTTCTTGAGAAATATAATAAGATAATTATATATTTTAATATATGCAATGTCAATAAAGGAGTATGGTAAAATGGATAATATTTTTAACGCTCAATTTATAAGACAAAATGAAGATTTGGGTACTGTTTGTCCTGTTTTCAGAAAAATTTACTGGGCAGACAAGCCTGTAAGAAAAGCTACGCTTTCAGTAAGCGCATTGGGCTTTTACGAGGTGCATATTAACAATAGCAGAGTAGGCAAATTTATTTTTGCTCCCGGCTGGACAAGCTACAGAACACGCTTGCAATACCAGACCTACAACGTTACAAAGTACCTTGAGGAGTGCAATACAATAGATATTGCCGTAGGCACGGGCAGACGCCGTCATAACAGAAAGGACGAGGAGCTTCCCTTCTTAAAGGCAAATGAAATTGCTGTAATTGCTGCTTTAACCGTTGAGTATGAGGACGATACGGTAGAGGTTATTACAACAGATAAATCTTGGGAATGTATGAAGAGCAACGTACTCTTTTCAGATATTTATGACGGTGAAAAGGTTGACTTTACCGCTGAATGCGAGGAGAAATTCACCGTAAAGGAAATTCCGCTTGATAAAAATATTCTCATTGAAACCGAGGGTGAGGAAACCCGAGAAATGGCTCGTCTTGATGCCGTTGAATTGATAACAACCCCAAAGGGTGAAAAGGTAATAGATTTTAAGCAGGAGGTTACCGGCTACGTTGAGTGGGTAGTGCCTGCAAGAAAGGGAAATACCTTTAAAATTCAGCACGCAGAGTTCCTTGATAAGGAAGATAATTTCTATACTGAAAACTTAAGAAGCGCAAAGTGCGAAATAGAGGTTGTTTCCGACGGCGTTGAGCACGTTTACAAGCCTCATTTTTCATTCCAGGGCTTCCGCTACATAAAGCTCATAGGCTTTAATGATGATGAAATTAAATTAGAGAATTTTACAGCGGTTGTAGTATTTTCAAATATGAAGCGCACAGGTTTCTTTGCTTGCGGTCACGAGGACGTGCAGCAGCTTTATGAAAATATTGTGTGGGGACAAAGAGGTAACTTTTTAGATATTCCTACAGACTGCCCTCAGCGTGACGAAAGAATGGGCTGGACAGGTGACGCTCAGGTTTTTGCAAGAACTGCATCCATTAACTACAACACCCAAAAGTTCTTCAGAAAATGGCTTCATGACCTTGCAGCCGACCAGGAGGAATGTGGTGCTGTAGGTAACGTTGTACCTGCCGGCTGGGATGGCGGCGGCTCTGCTGCCTGGGGAGATGCGGCGATTATTGTTCCTTACCAGCTGTACATGGCTTATAACGATACAAAAATAATAGAAGAGCAATGGGAGTCAATGACAAATTGGCTTAAATACATTGAAACGGAATGCTCTGAAAAGGGCCTTTGGGATGAGGGCGGTCACTTTGGCGACTGGCTTTCGCTTGATGCAGGCAACGAAGCAACGGGTGGCTTTACAGATAAAAACTTAATAGCTACCGCAATGTATGCTTATTCCACCGGTCTTTTAATAAAAATGGGTAAGGTTATAGGCAAGGACGTTTCTTATTATGAGGAGCTTTACCCTGTAATTGTAGAGCAGTACAGAAAGAATTTTCTTAATACCGGTAAAATAGAGCACGAAACACAAACCTCAAACGTTTTGGCTCTCTACTTTAACCTTACGGATGACAGAGAAAGAGAAGCCAAAAAATTAGTAAAGGATATAGAGGAGTGCGGTCACTTAAAAACAGGCTTTGTAGGGACACCTTACCTTCTTCACGTGTTAACTGATATAGGCAGAGTAGACCTGGCGTATAAGCTCTTGCTCAAGGACACTTTCCCGTCATGGCTTTATTCTGTAAAAATGGGCGCAACTACAATGTGGGAACGTTGGGACGGTATGAAGCCCGACAGAAGCTTTGCAACGCCTGAAATGAACTCCTTTAACCACTATGCTTACGGTGCTGTAGGTGATTGGATGTTCAGCACCGTTGCAGGTATCCGACCGGATGAAAACGAGCCCGGCTATAAGCATATAATTTTTGAGCCAATTCCAAATAAAGAATTGGGTTACGCAAAAGCAAGGCTTTTAACACCTAATGGCGAAATTATTTCTTCTTGGGAGTTTAAAGGTGAGGGTAACCTTTGCGAATTCACATTTACAATTCCTGACGGTTCCTACGCAACGCTTTACCTTGATAACGAGGAGTACGAGTTCGTAAGCGGAACGTACACAACGGAATTTGAGTATAATTCATAAAAATAAAGCACAGCAAAACCGCTGCCATTTTTGAAAATCAAAGATGACAGCGGTTTATTCTTCTCACCTTAAGAGATGAAAACAAGAACACGCAGCTTAAGCCGCCCCTTTTTAGTTTCACCTAAAATCTCGCAACGGGTAAATCTGCCGTAGCCTCTTACGGAGACAGTATCCTCCGCCTTGATTTTTTGCGAGTTGTTTTCAGTAAGCTTACCGTTTACAAAAACCTTTTTTGCAGTAAAAAGTGCGTTGCTTTCGTTTCTTGAAAGGTTGTAGATTTCTGCAATAATAACGTCCAAGCGCTCAGATGCTGCTATAATTATTTTTTCCTCAAGCTCGGGGGTTACCTCACTCGGCACTTCCTTTGTTATTTCGCATTTTACCGTTGTGTGGCAAACCTTTTTAAGGTTTTCTGTAATGTATTCAGCAACGGGGTCAAGGCAGAAAACGTAGCCGGCGTTGTTTTTTATTATAATATCTCCAATAGCTTCACGCTTGATTCCGAGTCCCATAACAGAGCCTAAAAAATCGCGGTGCGACAAATCATCTGCAAATTTTTGCATTACGGGTGAAACCAGAATACATTTTACGGGAGGCGCTTCCCAAAAGCCGAACTCCTCCTCACTACCGAATACCGCAAGCTGTCTTTCGGCACCCTCATAGCCGCCAAAAAGAGAGAACGGTGTGTGAATATGTGAAAAAAGCAGGTCCTGTTCGTACATATTAAGAAAATCTGAAAAAACAAAAATACCTCTGTTGTAGGAGCGTGAGGATAATTCCTGCAAGCGCTTAATTAAAATAGCCTCGTCCTTTTCCATATTTTCACCGCCTGTTTTTGTAATATGTAAGAATATATCATACATTTTCAGGTTTTCAAAGATGAAAAGTAAAAAAATACAAAAAATATTGTGATTTTGCACAAGTTATTCATTTTGCGTTTGTGAAAACTATCGTAAGTTTAGAACTTTTTTTATGGAAGAAATTTTTTGTTGCGAATGAATATAAATAGTGGTAGTATAACCAAGTAGATATGATTATATTTTAAGTAAGGGGTACTTTAAAATGGTAAAAGTAGTAAAGTTCGGCGGCAGCTCACTTGCTGATGCAGAGCAATTTAAAAAGGTTGCTGCTATAATTAAGTCAGATGCTGCAAGATGCTTTGTTGTTGCTTCTGCACCTGGTAAAAGATTTGATGACGATATCAAGGTTACCGATATGCTTTATTCCTGCTACAAATTAGTTAAGGAAAACAAGCCTATTGATGATGCTTTCAAGTTAATTGAGGACAGATACAACGGCATTATTAAGGATTTGCAGCTCGATTTTTGGTTACAGCCTGAATTCGACAGAATTAAAAATGCTATTGTTCACCACGCAGGCCGTGACTATATTGCTTCTCGCGGTGAATACCTTAATTCAATGATTTTAGCAAAATATTTAGGCTACGATTTTATTGATGCTGAGGACGGTATTTTCTTTACGGAAAACGGTGAGCTTGATACAGAAAAAACAAATGAAGAGCTTTCAAAAATCCTTAAGGAGCACACCCACGCAGTTGTTCCCGGCTTTTACGGCGTTATGCCAAACGGTACAATTAAAACCTTCTCACGCGGTGGCTCAGATATTACCGGCTCAATAGTTGCAAGAGCAATTTCTGCCGATATTTACGAAAACTGGACTGACGTTTCAGGTATGCTCATGGCAGACCCGAGATGCGTTAAAAATCCAAGAGTTATAAGCACCATTACTTACGCAGAGCTTCGCGAGCTTGCTTATATGGGTGCAACCGTTATGCACGAGGATGCAATTTTCCCTGTAAGAGAAAAGGGTATTCCGATTAACATCCGTAACACAAATAAGCCTGAGGATGCAGGTACAATGATTGTTTCCTCAGTTGAATCCAACAAGGTGGATACCGTTATTACCGGTATAGCAGGCAAAAAAGGCTTTTCTGTTATCTCTATTGAAAAAAGTATGATGAATGCAGAAATTGGCTTTGGCAGAAAGGTGCTTGAGGCTATCGAGGAGGAGGGAGTAACCTTTGAGCATCTCCCCTCCGGTATCGACACCATGAGCGTTGTTATTTCCGCAGAGCTTACAAAGAAGCAGAGAAAGAAGATCATTAATAATATCTCAGCATCCTGCGAGCCTGACGATATCCGCTTTGAGGACGGCCTTGCTCTTATCGCAGTAGTTGGTCGCGGAATGGTCAGCGCAAAGGGTACAGCGGCAAGAGTTTGTATCGCTATTGCAAATGCAGATATCAATATTCGCATGATCGACCAGGGCTCCAGCGAAATTTCCATTATCGTTGGTATCAACGAGAAGGATTTCGAGAAGGCCATCAACGCAATTTACGACGAATTCGTAAAAAGATAATTCAAAAGCCTGTTGCAAATTTTGCAACAGGCTTTAAATTAAAGCTTTATTCAGTACAGAACCTTTTTTAATAAAGTTTTGCATCTTTTAAGAGCTCTTCAAACAAGCTTTCCGGGAAGCTTCTGGCCACCGAGAATGTGGAAATGAAGGTGGAGAACAGTCTGGTCTGCATCGGGGCCGCAGTTGGAAATGATGCGGTAGCCGCCCTCAAGACCTGCGTCTGCGGCGATCTTGGGGATAGCCTCAAAGATCTTTGCAACGTAGTGGCTATTCTCGGAATTTACCTCATTTGCACAGCAGATATGCTCTTTGGGAATAACGAGAATGTGAACGGGCGCCATGGGATTGATGTCCTTGAATGCAAAAACGTACTCGTCCTCATAAACCTTGGTGGAGGGAATCTCCCCCGCAATTATTTTACAAAAAATGCAATCCATAATAAAATCCTTTCGGTTTTTTTATCAGTATAGCATCGGAAAGGTGAAAAATCAAGATGTACAAAATATTTGATATACATACCCATACGTATCCCGAGGCAATTGCAGACAGGGCAGTAACAGCTCTCAATGCCTTTTATCAGTTCGTCTCTGAGGGAGACGGCACATATAAGGGTCTCACCGCAGGTGCAAAAGAGGCGGGCGTTGAGGGATTTCTTCTTTTCTCCGTGGCAACAAACGCCCATCAGGTCTGTAAGGTGAACGACGGAATTGCCGCACAGACTAAAGCCTCCCGTGAGGAAGGCTTCAAAACTGTGGGCTTTGCAGGAATGCATCAGGATTTTGCCGATATGGAGGGCGAGATCGAGCGATGCATTAAAATGGGCCTTCGCGGAGTGAAGATCCATCCCGATATTCAGGGTGTTGATATAGACGATCCCCGCATGATGCGCCTTTACGAGATAATCGAGGACCGCATTCCCGTTTATTTCCATATCGGAGATAACAGACCCGAGTATCAGTTCTCTCAGCCGAGAAAGCTCAGAAGAGTTCTCGATACATTCCCCCGCCTTGAAGCTGTGGCAGCCCATCTTGGCGGCTATATGTCCTGGGATGAAACAGCAAACTGCCTTGCGGGCCACGAGAGAGTATGGTACGATACCTCAAGCGCCCTCTGGGCTATGACCCCCGAGTTTGCAAAAAAGATGATAGACATCCTCGGTCACGAGAGAGTAATGTTCGGCACAGATTTCCCTGTAAAGACTCTTGATACTGAGATCGAAAGATTCCTCGTCATCGACCTCACAGAAAGAGAAAGGGAAGATATCCTCTATAACAACGCCGCAAGGTTCCTTAGTTTGGATGACTGAATTTCGTTCATCTTGGATTGAATGAAAAATGAAGAATGAAGAATGAAAAATGAAAAATTAAGGAACATTTTTGCTCTTGGCAAAAATGAATCTCAATAAAAATCAAACGATATTGGTATATCGTAGGGGAGGGGCTTGCTCCTCCCGCCCATTTAAAGTTAAAACAAATCTTTGCCGACCGAAGGTCGGGTGAGCGGAGCAGTTTGACCTGGATGTTTGCTATCATCACCTCCGCGGGCACACGAATTAAAGTAAGCCTCCCCCTCTCAGCTTGCTGTGAGGGGGAGGTGGCATCGGTGCAGGAGAATGAAGGAACAAAGTGCACTTGGGCACCGATGACGGAAGGGGTGTCTTATCTGCACAAGAACTATCTGATAGTTATAGTTAATCTATCATTTAACGGTGCACGAAACAATCCAATCCGGCTCTCGTGCTGATGCAGCAACCCTTCCACCGCAAGCGGTCCCCCTTCCCTTCACAGCGAGCTGAGAAGGGAAGGCTAATTTCGCCCATCAGCACGTGAACCGAAACGAAATTTGATGCACGAACGAACGAAAACGCCCCCTACAACTATAATTTAAGCAAATTCAAAAGATGGAGGTGAATTACGTGAAAATCGAAAATAATATTCTCAAACACTATCTTCAAAACGTATATTTTATTACAGGTACGGCTTATGCAGGAAAGTCCACAACTGTGAAAATGCTCGCAGACCGCTATGACATGATTTTTTGCGGAGAGAATTATTTTAATTCTGTCACGGATAAAGTAGCTACTTCCGATATTCACCCTGCTTTGTGCTATATTAAAAACCTTACCGACTGGAAAAAATTTGTAACCCGTTCTCCTGAAGAATACGAACGATGGATGTACGAAACGGGTAGAGAAGCGGCGGAATTTGAGATAGCCGAGTTGATTTCAATATCAAAAGACAGAAAAGTTATCGTTGACACAAACATCCCCATTGATTTGTTAAAGGAAATTTCAGATTATAATCACGTTGCTGTTATGCTTTCACCGCAGTCTATGAGTGTTGAGCGATTCTTTGATCGCGGTGATCCTGAAAAGCAATTTATTCTGAGTGTTATCAATAGCTGTGAAGACCCCGAAGCCGTTATGGATAATTATAAACGCGGTCTTGCGCTTATAAACAGCAAAAAGCACTATGACGAATATGCAAATAGCGGATTCTTTACTGTTGTAAGAGAAGATGATATAACAGATACAAGAGAAGCTGTTTGCGAAAAGATAGCAAAACATTTTGGTCTTGCATAATAAAAAACGAAAGGAGAAACAATGAAACGCTATACTAAAGACGACAGCCTTTGGGTGAAGCTCCGGAAGGAAGAGCGCCCTGTATTCCTCTACGGCACAGGCAACGGCGGCGATAAGATCCTCGACGTATGCGAGAGGTTTTCTATCCCCGTAGAGGGCGTTTTTGCAAGCTCCGATTTCGTGAGAAACCGCACTTTTCGCGATATGCCCGTTCAGAGCATCGATATGATACGTGAAAAATACGGTGATGACATCGTTGTTCTCCTTGCATTCGGCACAACTCTTTTGTCTGTTGCCAAAAATATTAAGGCAATTGCCAAAAGACACACTCTTTTTATCCCCGAGGTACCCCTTTACGGCACCGATCTCTTCACCTATGAGTACTACCTTGAGCACCTCGAGGAGATCGAATCCGCATATGAGCTTTTTGCAGATGAGGAGTCAAAACAGGTATACGAGGATATGATAGGATTCCGCCTCTCCGGAGAGCCGAAACTCCTTGCAAATGCTGAGAATATCGCACTTTCCTATGAGAAGATTCTCGGCGGTGAAAGCTACTCCTGCGCTATCGACTGCGGCGCCTATAAGGGCGACAGTACCCAGATGATGGCAAGGGTTCTTCGCCCCGAAAATATCATTGCAGTAGAGCCCGATCCCAAAACATTCCTTAAACTTTCGGCGTATGCAGAAAATGAGACGGATTCCTCTGTAAAAGCAGTCAATGCAGCAGTAGGAAAAGAGCTCGGAACGGTAGAATTTATGTCAAGTGCGAGCCGCGGAAGCGGAAAAGAGGGAATATCCAAGAGCGCAAAATGCCGTGAGGTAGCTCTTCTTACCGTTGACGAGATCGCAAAGGGCGAAAACGTAGATCTTTTGAAGCTTGACGTTGAGGGCGACGAGGCGGATGCAATCGAGGGCGCTCTTGAAACGATAAAGAGATGCCGCCCCTCCATGGCAGTTTCCGTTTATCACAGAACTCACGACATTTTCAGCTTACCTCAAAGAATTTCTTCGCTTCTTCCCGACCACAGCCTCTATCTTCGCCGTGAGGAGTGTATACCCGCATGGGATATTACACTTTTTGCTAAAAGAAATTGAAGAAAATCTGTTGCAATTAAAAAAAGTTTATGATATAATAATTCGGTAAAAATGAAACAAGCCGCAGGGTAAGATCATACCAGCCGGGAGTGTAGCGGCCTCCTCTTCCTGAAATCCGCTATAGCAGGGGTGGCTTCCCGTTTGGAGATTTGGTCTTGTACGGTCTGTATCGCATTTTTCTGTGTTGAAGGATGGGTCCCAGCGCAATTAGCGGCTGTGAACCATGTCAGGTGGGGAACCAAGCAGCATTAAGCGGTTTAGCTGATGTGCCGCAGGGTTGCCTGTCCCGAGCAGAGGGTGCGGTGTCGCGTGTGAGATCAAGTCGAATTTCGGGTGTATGATCTTACCCGGCGGCTTGTTTTTTATTTTGATTTGCTTTGAAAGGAAAGATGTTTATGCATCAAGCGCTTTACCGTAAATACAGACCTGCTACCTTTGACCGTGTCTGCGGACAGAGACATATAACGGATGTCCTCAATTTTCAGGTAGAAAACAACAGAACAAGCCATGCATATCTTTTCTGCGGTTCGAGAGGAACAGGTAAGACCTCCTCTGCGAAGATTCTTGCAAAGGCTGTAAACTGCGAGTCCCCCGTTGGCGGCTCTCCCTGCCTCCAGTGCCGTTCATGTCAGGATATTGATGCGGGCCTTGCTCCCGACGTTATCGAGCTTGATGCGGCATCCAACAACGGCGTTGACGATATCCGCGATATATGCGATAAGGCGGCGTATATGCCCTCAATGCTGAAAAAGAAGGTGTATATCATCGACGAGGTGCATATGCTTTCTCAGTCAGCCTTCAACGCACTCCTCAAAACTATTGAGGAGCCCCCCGAGCACGTAATTTTCATTCTTGCAACAACAGAATTCCATAAGGTTCCCGCAACAATCGTTTCCCGCTGTCAGCGCTTTGATTTCCGCAGGATCGATATGAAGATCATTGCAGAAAATCTTATGTATATCGCAAAGAACGAGGGCATCGTTCTCGAAAACGAGGCAGCTCTTCTCATCGGTCGTCAGGCTGAGGGCGGTATGCGAGATGCCATCGGTCTTTTCGAGCTTTGCTCTGCCGGCGGTGCTGACGTAACTGCCGCTGAGGTAGGTCAGATTCTGGGCCTTTCCGGCTACGACCGTGCTCTCGGAACTATGGAGCTTGTTGCAAAGGGCGATATGGCAAGCCTCTTTCAGACTGTCAGCGAGGTGGTTTCCTCCTCCAAGGATATTTCCGTATTCTGGAAGGAGATCATTTCCGTAACCCGTGATATGCTTGTTTCCAAATATACGGAAAGCCCCAAGGATTATCTCGACCTCACAGATCAGGAAACAGAGCTGCTCCTTGAAACTGCAAAGCTTTTTAATCTTTCACAGCTTGTATATCATTGTAAGGTTCTTGACGATGCGGCAGCACGCATGATGCGAGACCCCGCAACAAAGAGAACAACAGCAGAGTTTGCTCTTCTCAGAATGTGCAGACCCGAGCTTGATACCTCTAACGATGCACTTTCCGCACGTATCTCAAAGCTTGAGGATGCCTTTGCTCTGGGCACACCCGTGGCAGCATCAGCTCCTGCGCAGCCGAAGGCTGAAGTAAAGCCTGTTGAGGCACCTGTATCTGCTCCCACACCTGTTTTTGATTCCGCTCCTGCACCTGCAGCACCTGCAGCTGAGAATAAGCCTGCGCCCAAGGCAGCACCTGTAATGGGTGATGGCGAATACGAAAGAGTTCGTGATATAAGCGAGGCTGTTGGCAGACTTGACGGAACAAACCGAGGTCTTGCAAGCTTTCTTATGAGTAGCGAGGCATACGTTTCCCGAGACGGAAAGAAGCTTCTTTTAAAGGTTGAGGGCTTTGCGGCTATGATGTTCAAGTCTGAGGACTCAAAGAACGCCGTTGCAAATGCTTTTGCCCTTGCAAGAATAACGGACGGAGTTGCTCACGTAACAGTTGAGACCATCAAGGCAGGAGAGAAGAAGCAGACAGCGTCTGACGATCTTTCCGGCTGGCTTTAATTAAGAACATTTTCGCGAAAAGCGATGATTTATAAATAATATCAAAGGAGAAATAGATATGAAATCAAGACTTCCTCAGGGTCGCGGCGGCGGTCCCGGAAATATGCAGAGCATGCTCAAGCAGGCTCAGAAGATGCAGGAGGATATGGCTACTCTTCAGGAGGATCTCGACGCAAGAGAGTATGACATCAAGGCAGGCGGCGGTGCCGTAACTGTTAAGATCAACGGAAAACTCGAGGTTTCCAATATCGAGATCGATCCCGACGTTGTTGATCCCGATGACGTAGAGACACTTCAGGATATCCTCACAGCAGCAGTTAACGAGGCAATCAAGACTGTAACTGAGACAAATAACACAGAGATGGGCAAGATCACAGGCAGCCTCAATATGGGCGGTCTCGGCATGCCCGGACTTTTCTGATATGGCGGACTATCCCGAACAGATCGAACGCCTTTCCGATATGTTCCGCCGCCTTGGCGGAATCGGCAAAAAAACGGCAATGCGCCACGCCTTCTCCGTTCTTGATATGAACGAGGAGGAGGTAAGAGATTTTGCAAATGCTCTCATCGCGGCAAAGACCGAGGTGTGCTTTTGCAAGATCTGCAAGGGTATATCCTCAACTGAGGTGTGCCCAATCTGCTCCGATGAGGGAAGAGACAGAACTACCATTTGCGTTGTAGAGGACTACAGAGCTGCAATGGCAGTTGAAAAGGTCAGAGAGTATCGAGGACTTTATCACGTGCTCCACGGCGTTATCTCCCCCATGAAGGGCATCGGCCCCGATAAGCTGACTGTAAAGGACCTTCTTTCCCGCCTTGACGGCACTGTGAAGGAGGTCATCATCGCAACAGACCCCACCCCCGAGGGCGAGACAACAGCGATGTATCTTTCAAGACTCATAGCCCCCCTCGGAATCAAGGTGTCCCGAATTGCAAACGGAATGCCCGTGGGCGGCGACCTCGAGTACGCAGACGAGATAACCCTCAGACGCGCCATCGAGGGAAGATATAAATTAGATTAAGTAATTATGCAGAAACTTTTTTGAAAAAAAGTTTCCGCACCTTTAAAAAACTTTAAAAAGGGATTTGTTTTTTTGAAGTTTTCGTCAACCTTTTTCAAAAGGTTGCGCAGTCAAGGGCGAGGAGCCCTTGTCGCACCTCGCAAGGTGCGAAACACCTTTTGCCTCCACGGATTCCAAAGGGAACCTTTGCTCGCCCACCGCTTGTGGGCGAAAAAATAACAGCATAGCAAAAGGTCTGTAAGCAGAAAGGAAAAAACAATGGCAAAGATTCAGATGAAAACACCTCTCGTCGAAATGGACGGAGATGAAATGACCAGAATCATCTGGCAGATGATCAAGGATATTCTTATCAACCCCTATATTGACCTCAAGAGCGAGTACTACGACCTCGGCCTCGTTCACCGTAACGAAACTGAGGACCGTGTAACAGTTGAGTCCGCAGAGGCAACAAAGCGTCTCGGCGTTGCAGTTAAGTGCGCAACAATCACTCCCAACGCTCAGAGAATGACAGAGTATAATCTCTCCCAGATGTGGAAGAGCCCCAACGGTACTATCCGTGCAATCCTCGACGGTACAGTATTCCGTGCTCCCATCCTTGTTAAGGGTATCTCCACTTATATCCCCACATGGACAAAGCCCATCACAATCGCTCGTCATGCATACGGCGATATTTATAAGAACACAGAGATGAAGGTAGCTGAGGGCTCTAAGGCTGAGCTCGTTGTAACTGCACCCGACGGAACAGAGACAAGACAGACTATCCACAATTTCAAGGGCGACGGCATCATCCAGGGCGTACATAACACAGACGAGTCTATCGCAAGCTTTGCGCGCACCTGCTTCAACTATGCTCTTGATACAAAGCAGGACCTCTGGTTTGCAACAAAGGATACAATCTCCAAGACCTATGACCACCGCTTCAAGGATATCTTCGCAGAAATCTACGAGGCAGAGTATAAGGAAAAGTTCGAGTCTGCAGGCATCGAGTATTTCTATACTCTTATCGATGATGCGGTAGCAAGAGTTATCCGTTCTGAGGGCGGCTATATCTGGGCTTGTAAGAACTACGACGGCGACGTTATGTCCGATATGCTTGCAACAGCATACGGCTCTCTCGGCCTTATGACAAGCGTTCTCGTATCTCCCGACGGAAAGTACGAGTACGAGGCAGCTCACGGCACAGTAACACGTCACTACTATAAGCACCTCAAGGGCGAAAAGACCTCTACAAACCCCATCGCAACAATCTTTGCATGGACAGGCGCATTCCGTAAGCGCGGCGAGCTTGACGCTATTCCCGAGCTTTGCGAGTATGCAGATAAGATGGAGGCAGCTTGCATCAAGACTATGGAGGACGGTATCATGGACCGCAACCTCTCTATGATGTGCACTCTTGAAAACAAGCAGGCAGTAGACACAGAAACATTCCTTAAGGAAATCGCAAAAAGATACGATAATATGTAATTTTAAAACCCTTTCAGGCGCACTAATTTACAGTGCGCCTGAAGGGATTTTTAATGCCTTCGAAAATATCGGGAGGAAATATTTTGAATTATCAGCTTACAGATAAAAAGGACATACGCCGCCTTATGATCCTTTTCATGCTGACTTATATGGTCAGCTACATAACAAGGATCAATTTCGGCGCCGTAGTTTCCGAAATAGAGGAAAGCACGGGCTTTCTCAGAAGTGCTTTATCTATGGCGTTGACAGGCAGCTTTATCACCTACGGAGCCGGTCAGATAGTCAGCGGTGTGTTGGGAGACAGGGTATCTCCCAAAAGGCTCGTTTCCATCGGTCTTATCATAACCTGCACCATGAACGTTCTCATACCGCTGTGTCCGTCCCCTGTTTTTATGCTTTTCATCTGGTGCATAAACGGCTTTGCCCAAAGCTTTATGTGGCCCCCTATCGTGCGCATTATGGCTGCACTTTTGTCAGCAGAGGACTATAAGGACGTCACTACCAAGGTCCTTTACGGAAGCTCGATCGGAACCATTGCGGTTTATCTTGTTTCTCCTTTGCTTATATTTCTTGCAGGCTGGAGAGCTGTGTTCCTTTTTTCTGCCGGCTGTGCCGCAGTGATGCTTGTCTTCTGGAATAAGTATTCCTATGAATGCCCCCGCGAAAAAACGCCCGTTAAAAAAGAAAAGAAAAGTGGCGGCAATAATAAAATGCTTTTCACTCCCGTTATGCTTTGCATAATGGCGGCCATCATCCTTCAGGGAATGCTTCGCGACGGAGTTACCACGTGGATGCCCACCTATATTTCCGAGGTTTATGATCTGAGCAATATCATTTCCATCCTTACGGGCGTGATCCTTCCCATATTCAGCATTTTCAGCATAAAGATCACCAAGTCG
>JAZRRC010000083.1:0-8577 GCA_045650355.1 Candidatus Avispirillum sp.
GTGCAAAGGACAAGGAAAAGAGAAATTATCTTTTTCATTGGATTAATTCCTTTCATATTTCATACAAAGATAATTATAACAAAATACCGCTCCCGTGTAAATACTTTTTTCTTTTTGTTTGTAAAAAGACTGTTAAGTGGCAATAATAAATGAGGCTGGGAGGTGACAGGATGGACGAAAAAATCAAGAAATTTGCCCTTGGGGCAGTAGCAGTCCTTCTTTTTGCTCTGTTTTTTTGGGCAGCGCTTAAGTATATCTTTCCCGTTTTGCTCCCCTTTGGACTTGCATATCTTATATCTGCAGGGATTCGCCCTTTAGCTTCTTTTCTTTCAAAGAAGACTAAACTGTCAAAAAAGGTATTGTCAATAATCCTCATAGTCCTTTGTGTCCTGATAATAGTTTGTCTTTTGTGGTTTCTCGGCTCAACCCTTGTCCGTGAGATAAAGGAGGTGCTGTCCGGGGCGCAGCTTTCAGAAAAGGGAAGCCCCGTCAGAAAAATATCGGATAAAATGAAAAGCCTTATGGAAAAGGCAAGGCTTTTCGGAGGGCAGTCCTTTATAGACGTTGAAAAAATGCAGACAACGGCAATTTCAAAGGCGGCATCTGCCCTTGCAGACTTTGTGGGGGGACTTGTGAAAAGCGCACCCTCCTTTCTTTTTTTCACGGTTGTGATGATACTCTCCCTTTTCTATTTCTCCTGCGATATGGAGGGAGTGAAGAGGGAGCTTTCAAAAATCCTTCCCGAAAAAATAATGAATAAGCTTAAGGCCTCAGCAGGGCTTTGCATTTGCGCCTTAGGCAGGTTTGCAAAGGCATATCTTTCTCTTTTTTGCATCACCTTCGGAGTCGTTACCGCAGGCTTTTTCATAATAGGAATAAAATACCCCTTTCTCGGCGCCCTCCTTTGCGCCTTTGTTGATATGCTTCCCGTATTTGGTGTGGGAAGCGTCCTTTTGCCGTGGTCTGTATTTTTGTTTTTGACAGGGGAGACGGGAAAGGCTGTGGGGATGCTCATTTTGCTTTTGGTGATGTATGCACTGCGCCAGATTCTTGAGCCGAGGATAGTGGGAGGAGCCGCCGGAGTCCATCCTGTGGTTGTCCTTTTCGGAGTATTTCTCGGATTTAAGCTGATAGGAGTGGGGGGAATGATAATCGCACCCCTTCTCATAAACGGAGTCAGCGTATTTTTGGAAGAAAAACGAAAAAAACTTGATAGTAAAGTTGACAAAAGGGAGTGAAGGCATTATAATTATATAGAATAGAATTAAATTGGGGTTGTATCGCAACCCGTTGAAAGGTCTACTTTTATGGCTAACAGCATGACGGCCTTCGGCAGAGCAAAAGGACTCTCTGCAGACGGCTCCAAGAATATAACCTGTGAGATCAAGTCGGTAAATTCCCGCTATCTTGATTGCACTGTAAAGATTTCCCGAGTATATTCCTATCTTGAGGAAAAAATAAAGGCATATCTTACGCAGAAGGGTATCTCCCGAGGTAAGGTTGAGATTTATATCGGTGTTGAGATCATCGAGCAGAAGGGTCTTGAAACTGCACTTGACAGTGCGGCGGCAGCATCCTACATTCAGGCGCTTTACCGTCTGAGAGATGAATTCAACCTCCCCGATGATATCTCCGTTATGAGAGTTGCTCAGAACAGAGAGCTTTTCACAACTGTCCGTCCCGATGAGGATGCGGAGCAGGATTGGCAGGACGTTCTTTCCGTTCTCGATCCCGCAATCGATTCCTTCCTTGAGAGAAGAAGCGCTGAGGGTGCTCGCCTTGTGGCAGATATCGGAGCAAAGATCGAGGGTATCCGCGAAACCGTGAAGAAGATCTGTGCTCTTTCCGAAAGCGATATTCAGGGCTACAGCCAGAAGCTGACAGAGAGAATCAAGAAGCTTCTTTCCGATTTCGACGTAGAGATCTCAGAGCAGAGAATCCTCACGGAGGCTGCCATCTTTGCAGATAAGGCGGCAATCGATGAGGAGATGGTAAGACTTGAAAGCCATTTCAAGACCTTCTATGAGATCGTTGAATCAAAGGAGCCCGCAGGAAGAAAGCTCGACTTCTTGCTTCAGGAAATGAACCGTGAGATCAACACAACAGGCTCTAAGGCAAACAATTCCGAAATTGCTCACCTGGTTGTTGACGTAAAGGCAGAGCTTGAAAAGATCCGCGAGCAGATCCAGAATATAGAGTAAGGTGAATCATGAAATTTATTAATATAGGATTCAATAACATGATCGCACGTGACCGCATCGTGGCAATAATCAGCCCCGATTCCGCTCCTGCAAAGAGACTTGTGCAGGATGCAAAGGACGCAGGCCGTGCAATCGACTGCTCCAGCGGAAGAAAAACAAGAGCAGTTATCATCACAGACAGCGACCACGTTATTCTGTCATCTATTCAGACAGATACAATAACAGCCCGCATTTCAGGCGAGGCAGGAAACGAGGATACAGATGAGCAGTAAAGGAACACTTATAGTAATCTCCGGCCCCTCCGGAAGCGGAAAGGGAACGGTAGTAAAGGCGCTTATGGAGCTTATGCCCGACCTTGGCTTCTCCGTATCCGCAACAACAAGAGCTCCCCGTGAGGGCGAGATGGACGGCAGAGAATATTTCTTCACAAGCCGTGAGGACTTTGAGAAAATGATCGAGAATGGAGACATTCTTGAATATACTACATACTGCGGCAACTACTACGGCACTCCCAAGAAGGAGGCCGAGCGAATCACAGGAGAGGGCAGAGACCTTATCCTTGAGATCGAGGTAGACGGAGCGGGACAGGTTAAAAAGAAGTTCCCCGGTGCCGTAACGCTTATGCTTATTCCCCCTTCACTTTCCGTTCTTGAGGAGCGCCTTCGCGGCAGAGGAACAGAGAGCGAGGAGGTCATCAGAAAGCGTCTTGACCGTGCTTGCGAGGAAATCAAGCTCGCAGGTGATTACGACTACGTTGTAGTCAACGAAAACGGTGGCGTTGAGGCTTGTGCAAGACAGATCAAGAGAATCATCACAGCCGAGAGATGCCGCTCAGACAGAATGACAGAAATCATTGATAATTTCATTAGATAAAAAGGAGAATAATTATGATCAGCCCTTCTATTACAGATCTTACAAAGAACGAGTTTAACAGATATACTCTTGCAATTGCAACAGCAAAGTGCGCAAGAATGATCACAGACGAGTATGTTCGTCAGAGAGAGATCGCAGAGCACAGAATCGCAAATAAGGAAACAGATAAGAGCATTGCTTCCATGATCAGACGTGAGTACCGCGATGAGAAGGCGGTAAAGGTAGCTGTACACAAGCTCCACAAGAAGGATTTCGTTATCGTTGGCTATACAGACAAGGATCTCGATCAGGAAGTAGCAGCTGAGGCTGAAATCGAAGAGTAATTTAAGCTTGCCGTCGGTAATTGCCGGCGGCAGTTTTTGCAAAAGGGGCTTCGGTCATCGCACGATGGGCGGAGCTCAGGAAAAATATAGATGGGAGGTATATCTGTGGAAATGAATAACACAAAGGGCAGATTCTGCTCTGTTCGCATCATAGACGTGCCTTATCATCTTGATCGGGCTTACGATTATTATATTCCTCCCGAATTTGAGGAGCTTGCAAAGGAGGGTGCGTTTGTAAGCGTTCCCTTCGGCAGAGGAAACCGCAAGGTTGGTGCCGTTATAACCGCAATCAAGAATGAGTGCGATTATGAGGAGGTAAAGCCCATAGCAGACGTTTCCTCAAGAGAGGAGCTTATTCCGCCCGATGCAGCGGCTCTTTGCAGATTTCTTTGCGATTATACTCTCTGTACATACGGCGAGGCAGTCCGCACAGTTGTTCCCGCATCGGCAATGACCACCCTCAGCGAATTTTACAGCGTAACGGGAAACGAGAAAAAGCTCAGTAAGCTTTCCGAAAAGGCCCTCCTGTTTTATAGCTTTATAAATTCCCGAGGCACAGTTTCAAAAAGCAACCTCAAGGCTCATTTCGGAGCAGAGGCTGCAACTCTTATAACAACACTTTTAAAGCTTGATCTTATCAAAAAGGAATCAAGGCTTAAGGAAGCAACCAACAACCGTTATATAACCTACGTTTCTTTAGCCATCGAGGGAGAGGAAATCGAAAATTCCTTAGCGAAGCTGAGAAGTCCTCTAAGGGCAGAGATAATTAGTCTTTTGTCTAAAACGGGACGTATCACTGCGGACGAGCTGAACGTGAGACTTGGAAAAAACGTCTCCCCTCAGCTGTCAGCCCTTGAAAAGAAAGGGATTCTGAAAATCGAAAAGATCGAGAGCTATAGAAATCCGTATTTAGTCAATTGCCAAACAATTGACAAATCAACCTCGCCCCTGTCACCTCAGCAGAGTGAAGCCTTTGCAAAGCTCTCAGAGCTTTATGAAAGGGAAGGCCCTGCTGCAGCGCTCCTTCACGGAGTAACTGGAAGCGGAAAGACCCGAGTTATTAAGGAGATGATCGATAAGGTCACTCAGGACTCAAAGGGCGTCATAATGCTTGTGCCGGAAATATCCCTCACTCCCCAGACTGTCAGCTATTTTTGCTCTCAGTACGGCGAGAGAGTTGCGGTCATCCATTCAAATCTTTCTCAGGGCGAGAGATTCGATGCCTGGAAGAGGATAAAGAACGGAGATGCAGACGTTGTCATCGGCACCCGAAGCGCAATTTTTGCACCTGTCAAAAATCTCGGTATGATAGTTATCGATGAGGAGCAGGAGCATACCTATAAATCAGATACAGACCCCAAATATCTTGCCCATGACGTGGCAAGATTCAGAGCGGGAAAGACGGGAGCATTGATGCTCTTGTCCTCCGCAACCCCATCCCTTCCATCCTATCATAAGGCTGTAACGGGAGCATACACCCTTGTTGAAATGAATGAGAGATACGGCAATGCCCGTCTTCCCGACGTTGTCATCAGCGATATGCGCTTTGAGGGCGATGCGGGTAACGTAAGCCCCTTCGGCACTATGCTGACGGAAAAGCTGAGAGAGGTATTTGCAGATAAAAAGCAGTCTATCGTTTTTCTCAACCGCCGAGGCTATAATTCCGCAGTTTCCTGCAGAGTTTGCGGTGAGGCTGTCAATTGCCCCAACTGCTCCGTTTCTCTAACGTATCATACGAGAATGCCTCTGGGAGAGTCCCTCGATGCAGTCGAGTATTTCAGAATGCGCCGTGATCGAGGAATGCTTGCCTGCCACTACTGCGGCTTTAAGACCCGCCTTCCCGAAATATGTCCCTCCTGCGGAGCGGAGCATTTTCGGTTTATGGGATGCGGCACTCAGAAGGCAGAGGAGGAGCTTGAAAGGGCAGTACCCGGAGCGAGAGTCCTCCGAATGGATATGGACACCACAAGCACAAAGGGCTCTCATACGGAGATTCTTGAAAAGTTCAGAAGGGGAGAGGCAGATATCCTCCTCGGAACGCAGATGGTAACGAAGGGACATGATTTCCCCGCAGTAACCCTTGTTGGCGTAATGAATGCAGATTCAAGCCTTTATCTTGATGATTTTCGTGCCGCAGAGAAAACCTTCTCAATGCTGACTCAGGTGGTTGGCAGAGCGGGAAGAGGGGAGAGTGCGGGAACTGCCGTAGTGCAGACGGTGAATCCCGATGCCGAGGTAATTCGCCTGGCAGCGCTTCAGGATTATAAGACCTTCTATGAAAAGGAAATAAAGCTGAGGCGTGCCCTTGTGTTCCCTCCGTTTTGCGATATAGCGGTGCTGACCCTTTCGGGAACGGACGAGTCGCTGCTTTCCGCAAGTGCAGTAAAGCTTTCGGAGAGAACGAAGGAGCTTCTCAGCGGCGATTTCAAGGACGTGGAGGCAGTAGTTTTCGGTCCCTTTGAAGCACCTGTATACAGGGTGCAGAACACCTGCAGAATGCGCCTTGTTATAAAATGCAGACTGAACAAGCGCTCGAGACAGTTTATCAGCTGTCTGCTTTGCGAGTTCGGTAAATCAGTAAAAAATGTAAATCTGACGGCAGACCTTAATCCGTCGTCACTTTGATAACGTATAAGAGAGGTAAATAAAATGGCAATTCTTAATATAGTAAAAGAGGGAGACGCAGTCCTTCGCGGCAAGTGCCGTGAGGTAACAGAGATCACTCCCAGAATCCTCACACTTCTTGATGATATGGCAGAAACACTTCACGATGCAGACGGCTGCGGCCTTGCAGCACCTCAGGTAGGTGTGCGCCGCCGTATCGCTCTCGTTGAGGTTGAGGAGGGCGATCTTATCGAGCTCATCAACCCTGTTATCATCGAGAGAAAGGGCCACCAGGAGGAGCTTGAGGGCTGCCTTTCCGTTCCCGGTAAGTGGGGCGTAACTCAGCGTCCTATGTACGTTAAGGTAAAGGCAATGGACCGTAACGGTAACGAGTTTACAGTAGACGGCGAGGGCCTCAAGGCAAGAGCATTCTGCCACGAGATCGACCATCTTGACGGCATCCTCTTCAACGACCACGCAGAAATGGTCGACCCCTCCGAGATCGAGGTAGAGTAATTACAAATTCGGATTGTCGGGGGAGGACGGTCGCTTTTTAGTGCGAAAATATAGTAACTGCAAAAACGAACTTTACTTTTTTCGCACACTGCTTCGCTGAAGGCGAAGCCAAAGAGAACAAAAATTGTTCAAAGCTCCGCAAAAAACTTTATAAAAGGATTCATTGAAGAGAGTTTTATCTCTCTTCAATGAATCCTTTAAAGCCCTACGGGCTTTTCTTCAAAGAAGTAACATCCTTTCTCGATAAACCAAAATTTATATTAGCTCTTTTCAAAGTTTTTTGAGAGTGCAGAGAACTTTTTTACAAAAAAGTTCTTTGCGTTATTTCTCTATAACTATGAATTTATCGTTTATATAAATGCTTAAAAAGGAAAAATATATGAAAGTATTATTTATGGGTACTCCCGATTTTGCAAAGATCTGTCTTTCTGCAATTGTCGAAGAAGGCTTTGAGGTCGTTGGAGTAGTAACACAGCCCGACAAGCCCAAGGGCAGAAGCTATAAGCTCACACCTCCCCCCGTAAAGGTATATGCCGAGGAAAAGGGGCTTCCCGTATATCAGCCCGAAACGCTCAAGGACGAGGCTTTCCTTCCTGAGCTTGAGGCGCTTGCACCCGACATCATCATCGTTGCGGCATACGGCAAGATCCTTCCTCCCTATATTATAAACTATCCCAAGTACGGCTGTATCAATGCTCACGGCTCTATTCTTCCCAAGTACCGTGGTGCTGCTCCCATTCAGCGTGCTATCATGGACGGTGAAACTGAGACAGGCATCACCGTTATGTATATGAACGAGGGTCTTGATACAGGCGATATGATCCTTATCGAAAAGACACCTATAACAGAAGAGGATAACTTTGAGACAATGCACGACCGTCTTGCTGAGATTGGCGGCAGAACTCTGGTTCAGGCAATGTATATGCTTCGTGACGGTACTGCAAACCCCGAAAAGCAGGATGACAGCCTTGCAACCTATGCTGAGAAGATCACAAAGGCGGATTGCATTATCGACTTTGCTCTCCCTCAGGACAAGCTCCTCTCAAAGATCCGTGGACTTTCTCCCTTCCCCCTTTCCTGCACAAAAACTCCCGACGGTCGCCTTCTCAAGATCATTTCCGCAGTTGCAGCTTCAGGCGCATCCGAGGCGAAGCCCGGCACTGTTTGTGCAGTAGATAACGATGGCTTTGAGATTGTTTGCGGCGGAGGAAAGAAGATCCGCGTAAAGGAAGTTCTCCCCGAAGGAAAGGGAAGAATGACAGCGGCAGACTTTGTTCGCGGTCGCCGTATTGAAAAGGGCGAGAGACTGGCATGGGAAAAGTAAACCCTGCAAGAGAGGCTGCCTGTAAGTCTCTCCTTAAAATGAAAAGCGGCAAGTATACAAACCTTGAGGTCAATGCAACTCTGACGAGAGCCGATATGTCGGCGGCAGACCGAGGACTTTATACTGCCCTTGTTTACGGAGTTTCCGAGAGGATAATTACCCTTGATAAAACTATCGAAAAGTATTCAAAGGTGCCCCTTTCAAAAATAGACCCCGAGGCATTGGCGGCACTCCGTCTTGGAATCTATCAGCTTTCCTTTATGTCAAAGATTCCCGACCATGCCGCAGTTGATGAGTCTGTAACCCTGGCAGGAAGAAAAGCGGGCGGCTTTGTAAACGCTCTTCTTCGTGCCTTTATCCGTGATAAAAAGAAGATTCCCCTTCCCGAAAGGGAAAGTGAGGACTACCTCTCCGTTGCCTATTCCGTACCTCAGGAGCTTTGCGCTCGCTTTGTAAAGTGGTACGGCAGAGAAGCGGCGGAGGAGATATTTGCGGCATTTCTTGAAAACGAGAAGATCACTCTTCACGTAAATACTCTTAAAATAACTCCCGAGGAGGCTTGCGAAAGACTTTCTGCAACCCCCTCAGCCCTTGCCAAGGACTGTGTGTGCACAGAAAGCTTTGACGGTGTTTCCGATGGAATCGAGGCAGGACTTTGGTTTGTACAGGACGAGGCATCTGCCCTTGCGGCAGAGGTGCTTGGAGCTGTATCGGGGGAAACTGTTATCGATACCTG
>JAZRRC010000084.1:0-7992 GCA_045650355.1 Candidatus Avispirillum sp.
TACTTAAATGCGCGGGAGTGAATGCAGTTCTCACAAGAAACAGTGATGAAATGCTCTATGACCTTTACGGAGACCTTGAAAATTACGATGGGGTCAAGAAGACCTACGATCTTAAAAACCGTGTCCGCTTTGCAAAGGAATCTGAATGCCTTATATTTGTCAGCATCCATATGAACAAGTTTGCAGACAGCCGCTATTCAGGGCTACAGGTTTATTATTCGCCAAACGACAGCGACAGCATAACTGCAGCGCTGAGGATACAGTCCTATATAAAGGATTATCTTCAGACGAAAAACGATAGGGAGATAAAGAGAGCAGGGAGCAATATATACGTGCTTCACCGCTCACAGATGCCTGCTGTGCTTATAGAATGCGGATTTCTTTCAAATGCGGAAGAAAGAGAGCTTCTGAAGGATAAGAATTACAGAAAAAAGCTTTCATTCTGTGTTGCCGCAGCAATCGTTGATTCCCTTGCTAATTTCCAAAGTTAACCTTGCATTGAGGTTTTTTGTGTGATATAATTATTTTGTATTATTGTGTATAAAAAGGAGGGGGAATATGAAAGCACCAAAAAAGGTATTTGTTTGTTCGGAGTGCGATTCCCAGTTTCCCCGCTGGAGCGGACAGTGTCCCTCCTGCCGTGCCTGGAATACTCTTTCGGAGGAGACCTATAAGGCGCCCGCAAAGCAAAGCATTGCGGCAGTCCGTCCCGAATCCAAGGAGAGGGCAATGACCTTTTCGAAAATGGAAAACAGCGAGGCTGTCCGTATCGTAACAGGTATCGGTGAGCTTGACCGAGTGCTTGGCGGAGGCCTTGTGCCCGGAAGCGCTGTGCTTCTCGCAGGTGAGCCCGGTATCGGTAAATCCACTCTTCTTATGCAGCTTTGCGGAAGGGCGGCGGATAACTATACCGTTCTCTACGTTTCCGGAGAGGAATCTAAAAATCAGCTTAAAATGAGAGCGGAGCGACTCGGTGTTTCGGAGGCAGGAATCCTTGTTCTTTGCGAAACCGATCTTGACTCCGTTATAAATGAATATGACAGGGTAAGCCTTGACGTTGTTATCGTTGACTCTGTGCAGACTATGGTTTCTGCTTCAGTCGATTCCTTTGCGGGCAGCCCCACACAGGTGAGAGAATGCTCATCTCAGCTTATAACAAGAGCAAAGGCAGACGGATGCGCTATCGTTCTTGTAGGTCACGTAACAAAGGACGGTAATATTGCAGGTCCTAAGACTCTTGAGCATATGGTGGATGCCGTTCTCAATTTCGAGGGCGACAGAAGCCAGAGCCACAGAATAGTAAGAGCTATCAAAAACCGTTACGGCTCAACAAATGAAATAGGCGTTTTTGAAATGACCGATATCGGTCTTGAAGAGGTTGATAATCCCTCTGCCATGCTTCTTGCAGGCAGGCCTACGGGTGTTTCTGGAAGCTGTGCCGTCTGTGTTATGGAGGGAACAAGACCTCTTATTGCAGAGGTGCAGGCACTTGTTGCCCCTACTGCTTATTCAACCCCCAAAAGAATGGCAGACGGTATTGATTATAACCGTATGTGCCTTCTCCTTGCGGTTCTTGAGAAGCGTCTCGGCCTGAAATTTTCCCAGTGCGACGTCTATCTGAACGTAGTAGGCGGACTTCGTATCGACGAGCCTGCGGCAGATGCCGCAATCGCCATGGCGCTTATATCAAGCCTTAAGGATATTCCTGTTCCTTCCGACCTTATCGTTGCGGGAGAGATAGGTCTTTCAGGTGAGGTTCGTGCCGTATCTGCAGCAGAGCAGAGAGCCAAGGAGGCGGAGCGCATCGGATTTACAAGAATCGCTCTTCCCAAGAGAAGCGTTGAAAAGAAAGCACCGAGGCTTTCTGAAAGCACGGTACTTCCCATTGCGGGAATCTATGATTTTGCGGCCATCCTTGCGGCTGCAAAGAAATCTGAATGACCATGGATAAGGATAAAAGAAAAAATACTTATAACAAGGCTTTAAAGTTTATTTATATGTTTTGCGGCGGCTTCGGCTTTATCGCATACGTTTCTTATCTTATAAAGCTTGTTTTCTGGCCCTCAAACAAGATAGAGCTTATTGCGGCATTTCTCGGAATTGCCGTTGCGGGAATACCTGTTTTCTTTCGAAAGTTCTTTGAAGAAAAGCTTCCCAAAAAGCTTTTTAAGGTTCTTGAAAATATATTTGCCTACGGAATGCTTTTCTATTTTGTAACCTTCCTTTGTCTTTCGGGATTTATTCTCGGAGCGGGGGCGCTGCAAAGCGATGTGGACGAGCTTTCCGATGACTGTGTATTCGTAATTTACGGCGCGGGTCTGCAGGGTGACCGCCCCGGAGTGACCCTTCGCAAAAGACTTGATACTACGGTCGAATATATGACGGCTCTTCCCGATTCCGTTTGTATCGTATCAGGCGGACAGGGAGCAGACGAGGTGCTTCCCGAGGCTGTGGTAATGAAGAATTACCTGCTGGAAAAGGGAATAGCTGAGGACCGCATCTATCTTGAGGACAAGGCGAGAAACACTATTCAGAATATTAAAAATTCATACAGCATTATCGAAAAGGAAGAATTGAACGGGGATTGTATAGTTTCCGTTTCAAATGCCTTCCATATTCCGAGAATTGAGCTTATTTTCTCCCGAATTGGGATCGACAGCGAGTTTATTCTTGCACCTGACCCGAATCCTTTTTCAATGTTTTCGGTGCTTGTAAGAGAATATATGTCATATGCGAAGCTTCTCATTTTCGGTACTGAATGAGGAATAAATATGAAAAATATATGCTATATAATCGGAGCCTCCGTTACGGAGGGTATGTACATAGATAAAAAAGAAGGGGATTTTATAATCGCCGCCGATGCAGGACTTGCCGCCCTTGAAAAAATGGGCATCGTGGCAGACCTTGCCGTTGGTGACTTTGATTCCCTCGGTACAATTCCCGATTTTGAAAATAAAATATGCCACCCCGCGGAAAAGGATGATACGGATACGGCTCTTGCTCTTTGCGAGGGCATGAAGCGCGGATACCGTACCTTCGTTATCTACGGAGGTCTTGGCGGAAGACTTGACCATACTATGGCAAATCTCCAGAACTGTGCAGGTGCCGCAGACCACGGTGCCGTTTGCTGGATATGGGGCGAGGAAAATGCAGTTTGCGTTTTCGGCGATGAGGAGGAGCTTTCCTTTGAATCGGGAAAGAAGGGAATAGTATCCGTTTTCTCTCCCGACAGAACAACGGGAGTTGACCTTACGGGACTTAAATATCCCCTCTGCGATGCTTGTCTTACAAGCTCAGTCCCCCTTGGTGTCAGCAATGAATTTACAGGAACAGAAGCGAAGATCAGCGCCCGAGACGGTGTTCTCATCGTTATGTGGAACGAGGATGCTGAAAGCTTTGTTAAGAGAATAAGATGATTAAAACTGCAATTTTTGACGTTGACGGAACACTTCTTGATTCCATGCAGATGTGGATCAATTTCGGCAAGGATTATCTCACCTTAAAGGGAGTTGATTTTCCGCCCGATATTGATGAGATCATTCAGTATTTTTCCCTTCGAGAAACTGCGGAGTATTTCTCCGAAAACTTCGGGCTCGGTACTGCCGATGAGATCGAGGAGGATGCGAGAAGAGTTACCCGCGAGTTTTATTTTGAAAAGGTGCAGCCAAAGGACGGTGTTCCCGAGCTTTTGGAGATGCTCAAAGAAAACGGAGTGAGAATGTACGTTGCAACTGCAACCTACTGCTCTCTTATTCGCCCTGCTCTTGAGCGGACAGGCCTTCTTTCCTATTTTGAGGGCATTGTCACCTGCTCTGACGTTGGCCACGGTAAAGACCGCCCCGACGTATTCCTTGCCGCTCTCAACGCCCTTGGCGGCGATATTGAGGGTGCCTGGATATTCGAGGATGCCATGCATGCGATAAAAACTGCTAAGGCGGCAGGATTCTCAGTTTGCGGAATATACGACGAAACTGAGGATGCAAACCGAGAAGAGCTTTCTCGCCTTTGCGACGTTTATACAGATAGCTTTTGTGCTCTCACAATGGAGAGCTTCAAATAAGAAAATAATTTGAAAGGATATACATATATGAAATTCGGTTACTTTAACGATTTTGACCGCGAATACGTGATCACAAGACCTGACACTCCTTACCCCTGGATCAACTATCTGGGCAGCGAGGACTTCTTCGGTCTCATTTCCAACACCGCAGGCGGATACTGCTTCTACCGCGATGCAAGAATGCTTCGTCTTACACGTTACCGCTATAACAACGTTCCCACAGATGCGGGCGGAAGATATTTCTATATCAACGACGGCGGCAAGGTATGGACACCCGGCTGGATGCCCGTAAAGGCTGACTATGAGGCATACGAGTGCCGTCACGGTATGGGTTATACAAAGATCAAGTCCACAGTTGGCGGACTTACAGCAGAGCAGACAGCATTCGTTCCTCTCGGACACACCTGCGAGGTTCACAGAATCCGTCTTAAGAACGAGACAGCAGAGAAGAAGTCTGTAAAGCTCTTCTCCTTCGTTGAGTTCTGTCTCTGGAACGCATGGGATGACCAGACAAACTTCCAGCGTAACTTCTCCATCGGTGAGGTTGAGATCATCGGCAGCACTATCTATCATAAGACAGAGTACCGTGAGCGCCGTAACCACTATGCAGTGTTCTCCGTAAATGCTCCTATCGACGGCTTTGATACAGACCGCGAGACATTTATCGGTCTTTATAACGGCTTTGACCGTCCTAACGTTCCTTTTGCAGGACAGGCTCAGAACTCCGTTGCAAGCGGTTGGGCTCCTATCGGCTCTCATATGTTAAGCGTAGATCTCGAGGCAGGAGAAGAGAAGAGCTTCGTATTCGTTCTCGGCTACTGCGAGAATCCCAAGGATGACAAGTGGGAAGCTCAGGACGTTATCAACAAGGCTCCCGCAAACAAGCTTCTTGCTGCTTTCCAGACAGACGAGCAGGTTGATGCAGCACTTGCTGAACTCAAGGCATACTGGGAAAAGCTTCTCTCTGTATATTCCGTTGAATCCGGCGATGAGAAGATGAACAGAATGGTCAACACATGGAACCAGTACCAGTGTATGGTAACATTCAATATGTCCCGTTCCGCTTCTTACTTTGAGTCCGGTATCGGCCGCGGTATGGGCTTCAGAGACTCCACTCAGGACCTTCTCGGATTCGTTCACCTTATCCCCGAGCGTGCAAGAGAGAGAATCTACGATATCGCTGCAACTCAGATGGAGGACGGTAGTGCATACCATCAGTACCAGCCTCTCACAAAGAAGGGTAACTCCGACATCGGTTCAGGCTTCAACGATGACCCCCTGTGGCTCATCTTCGGTGTTGCCGCATACATCAAGGAAACAGGCGACTATTCAATCCTTGACGATATGGTACCCTTTGATAACGATGAGTCCAAGGCTGCTCCCATGATGGAACACCTCAAGCGCTCATTCGACCACGTTACAAACAATCTCGGACCTCACGGACTTCCTCTTATTGGCCGTGCGGACTGGAACGACTGTCTCAACCTCAACTGCTTCTCCGAAACTCCCGGTGAATCCTTCCAGACATCCGGTCCCTCCGAGGGTCCCGTTGCGGAAAGTGTATTCATTGCAGGTATGTTCGTAGCAGTAGGCCCTGACTACATTGCACTTTGCGAGAAGACAGGCAGAACTGAGGATGCTGAAAACGCAAAGAAGGCTCTCAAGGCTATGTACGATGCAGTTCTTACTCACGGCTGGGACGGCGATTGGTTCCTCCGTGCATACGATGCATTCGGTAACAAGATCGGTAGCCACGAGTGCGAGGAGGGTCAGATCTTCATCGAGCCCCAGGGCTTCTGCGTAATGGGCGGAATCGGTGTTGAGGAGGGTCTTGCCAAAAAGGCTCTTGACTCCGTTATCGAGCGTCTTGACACTAAGTACGGTATCGTTCTTAACAATCCTCCTTATACAAGATATCACGTTGAGCTTGGCGAGATCTCCTCTTATCCCCCCGGATACAAGGAGAACGCAGGTATCTTCTGTCATAACAACCCCTGGATCTCCATTGCTGAGACTGTGATCGGTCGCGGTAACCGTGCATTCGAGGTATATAAGAAGACATGTCCCGCATACATTGAGGACATCAGCGAGATCCACAGAACTGAGCCCTACGTATATTCTCAGATGATCGCAGGTAAGGATGCTGTTCGCCACGGTGAGGCTAAGAACGCATGGCTTACAGGTACAGCGGCTTGGACATTCTACAATATCTCCCGCTTCATCCTCGGTATCATGCCCGTTTACGACGGTCTTAAGATCGATCCCTGTATTCCCGACACACTCAAGGAATTTACTGTAACAAGAAAGTTCCGCGGCGACGTTTACAAGATCTACGTAGACAATTCTAAGGGCATTTGCAAGGGCGTTGCTTCTGTAACTGTTGACGGTACTCCCATTGAAGGAAACACCGTTACACCTATCGGAGACGGCAAGGAACACGAAGTTCGTGTTGTAATGGGCTGATGAAAAGGCTCTGTGCATTGATTCTTCTCGGTACTATGCTGCTTTCACTGACAGGATGCGGTCTTGGTGAGTTTTTTGCGACTCTTGGCTTTGATACCCACGATTATGAAGGGGAAGAGGTCATAGAAGTGCATAAAACTGACAGTGAGATTGCCCTTGAGCTTGCAGATATGGTTTCTATCCTTACTGTAAACTCTCCGGATATTCCCGAGTTTGAAGGTACTACCGAGGGCATCGAATGCTGTCGTGATGCGGTGCTTAACAGCATGTACAGCAGAAATTTTGCAAAATATGCAGGTAACTCCCAGCTTTTCAAGGAAGCTATGGAAATGTACCCGCAGATGGATTTTTCCGTTCTGATTCCTGCCGATGACTTTGAGAATATTGCTTATAAGTATTTCGGCGGAAAAGAGAAGATAACTAATAAGAGCGGAAAAATATATGAGTATATTGAAGATATAGATGCATACATTACCGTTGCAAAGCCTGTAGGAACTGAAATAGAGGTTACAGTACTTTCTGTTGAAGAAACAGAAAAGACGTACAGAATGGAGTTCGAGACCTCTATTGAGGGAGAAGACAGCGGAAAATATTTTGCTCTTTTCATAAAACGTGATGATGATTCAATATATTTCAGATACGTAAAAAAACAATAAAAAAAGGCAACCCAAAGGTTGCCTTTTTTATTGTTCTTACAGAAGAAAAGCCGCTCAGCAATGAGCGGCTTTTAGTTGATTTATTCTTCGATATTGAGGAGATCCTCTTCTGTAGGCTCGATGTCTTCTTCTGCAAACTCATCGTCTTCTTCATCGAAGTCGGAGTATTCATCGTAGTCATCGTCCGCATCGTCTGTGTAGTCGAAATCATCAGCGTCGTCGTAATCTTCGTCGCTGTCAACCTCATCGAATTCCTCTTCTTCAGGCTCGGAATAAGCAATAGAGCCGTACTTTTCGTAGAACTCATCATCGTCAGCTGTGTTGAGTTTCTTAACCTCAACCTCGTTGTAGCAGGGCATACCTGTACCTGCGGGGATGAGCTTACCGATAAGAACGTTCTCCTTAAGACCCATGAGGTGGTCAACCTTACCCTTGATAGCAGCCTCTGTAAGAACCTTTGTGGTCTCCTGGAAGGATGCAGCGGAAAGGAAGGACTCTGTCTGGAGAGATGCCTTTGTAATACCGAGAAGCATGGGAGATGCAACTGCAAGACGAAGATCTCTCTCACCTGCATCAATACGAGCCTGAACTGCCTCGTTTTCTGCCTCGAAGGTATTAACATCAACAACAGTACCAACCAGCATTTCTGTATCGCCCTCGTCCTCGATCTTCACCTTACGTGTCATCTGACGTGCGATAACCTCGATATGCTTATCGTTAATTTCAACAGACTGCATACGGTAAACTGTCTGAACCTCACGGATGATATAGTCATAAACTGCATCAAGACCGTTAATCTTGGTAATGTCTGCA
>JAZRRC010000085.1:0-12292 GCA_045650355.1 Candidatus Avispirillum sp.
TCTGCATCGAGAAGAGAAACCTTACCGATCTCCTTGAGGTACATTCTTACAGGGTCGTCGATTACAAGACCCTCCTGCTGGAGAACCTTCTCCATATCCTCAGCGCTTTCGAGCTGACCTACCTCAGTTTCGATCTCCTCGATCTCTGCGGTATTTTCATAGGTTGTTACCTCAATACCGTTTGCCTCCAGCTGATCGTATACCTTTTCGATCTGATCGATATCAAAATCGGCAAATTCAAGTGCCTCCATGATATCTGCGTTGGAGAGAGATCCCTTCGCCTTGCCCTTTTCAATAAGGGCCTTAATATCAAACTGCTTCTTTTCCTGTTCCATTTTATACCTCACATCCCAATTGGGTTATTTTCAGTTTTTATTTTCTTTTCTACGGCGCTCGATTACAGAAAAAATATCTGCACCCTCGCCGCGATTTCTTATTTTTTCAGCTTCCTTGGCCAGTCCTTCAACAGAAGCCAGAAATGCCTGTGTGCCATTATCCGAAAGCTTTCTTCTTCTTGCCATCATCTCCTCAGCCTTGGAAATCTCCTCCTGAGAAAATCCTTCCGCAAGCATGCCGAAGTCAAAGCCTCCGTTTGCATAGCACTCATGTATTTTTATATACAGGCGTCTGTTAAGGTCTGAGAAAAACATATCCGGTGACAAGAGCTTTTTCTCCGCATCAAGCTGGATATATTCCGTTCTGTACAGCATCAGCCCGAGGACTGTGCTCTCAAGAGCGCCCGACCGCTTTTCCTTTGCAAAATCAGGGTCTACACGGTCGCCAAGCCTTGCCGTGCTTCTGAGCAGCTCTTCCCTGTCTCTTTTCTTTTGGGCAGCTGCGCGGCTTCTCATGATGCCTCTTACGTCTGCCTTTATTCCCTCCGGGTCAAGCTCCAGGGCACTTGCAGCCTTTCTTATATAAATATCCTGCTCTACCTTTGAGCGAACGTCCGCAATAGCATAGCAAAGCTCTCTTGCAGCTCTTATCTTGCCCTCGGCATCATTTATATTATGTTTTGACAAAGTCTGAAAAATCCTGTAATCAAAAGGAGTTTTCGCACTTTCAATGACCTCGCGAAAACGCACGGCGCCGTACGGCTCATTTGCCTTTATAAACTCATCCGGATCCTTTGCTCCCGGAATACGGATAACACGGACGGCAATATCCACCTCGGAAAGGAGGCGCATCGCTTTATCTGCAGCCTTCTGACCTGCCTCATCGCTATCGTAGCAGATGACGACCTTATCCGTATACTTTTTCATTATCCTTGCCTGGTCCGGAGTTATTGCAGTACCGAGAGTTGCCACAGCACCTGTAAATCCTGCAGCATGGAGGGCAATAACGTCCATATATCCTTCGCAGAGGATAAAATAATCTTCTTTTTTGTTCTTTGCATAATTGAGCGCAAAGAGGTTTCTTGACTTTTTAAATGCGGGAGTATCCGATGAGTTCAGATACTTCGGCTGTGAATCATCAAGAACTCGTCCGCCAAAGGCTACAACGTTTCCCGCAACGTCGATAATGGGAAACATCACTCTGTTGCGAAAGCAGTCATAGGTATTATTTTCGTTTTTGCGGCTTCTCTGGCAAAGATAACCCGCAACCATTTCCTCATCTGTAAATCCCTTGGCCTTCAGATGCTTTTTCAAGCTGTCGTAGCTGTTCGGAGCATAGCCAAGTCCGAAATGCTTGATGGTTGCACCGGAAAGCTTTCTTTTTGCAAAGTATGCTCTCGCCTCGGCGCCCTCATCGCTTTTCATGAGCATATGATGGAAGAATTTTGCCGCCTCACGGTTCATCTCTATAACTCTCTGTCTTGAGACACCGCCCTTTTCGCGCATATCCTCATCGGGAAGAGTTATTCCGCAACGCTTTGCAAGATAATCAAGAGCCGATCTGTAATCAAGATTTTCCATCCTCATTACAAAGCTGATAACGTCGCCTCCTGCACCGCATCCGAAGCAATAAAAATGTCCGTCTCCCGAATATACGGTAAACGAGGGGCTTTTCTCGCTGTGGAAGGGGCAAAGGCCCTTGAGATTTGAGCCTGAGCGGGACAGGGTTACATAAGATGAAATTACGTCTTCAATATTATTTCTGTATTTCAGGTCCTCGATCACATTGGCAGGTATCATAATATATCCCTCACTTTTTATTAATAATCCGTCTTCTTCTGCCACACTGCCGGCATAAACAATTTCTTAAATATATCAATCGCATATCTGTCGGTCATGCTTGAAATATAATCACAAACACAGCGACCGACAGGCTCAAACTCTGTGTTGTAATAATAAAGCTCCGGCATTTCCTCGGGATGGAATACGAAATATTCGTAAAGCTCCCTCAGCATGCTCTTTGCCTTTATCTCCTCGCCCTTGGCAATGGGATTCTTATAAACCGCTTCAAAAAGAAAGCTGCGAAGCTCAAGCATTGCCTCGCCGATTTCTGCCGTCATCTTTATATCGGGCTTATCACGGCTACCGTCAATGACTGAGGTTACCATCGTATTGATACGCTGGCTGTGACCCCTGCCGAGAACGGAGATTATGTCCTTCGGGATATCGTCGATACTGAGAATTCCCGCTCTGCAGGCATCGTCAATATCGTGGTTTATGTAGGCGATACGGTCGGCATACTTGATTATTCTTCCTTCAAGAGTTTCTGCCTGATTATCACCTGTATGATTAAGGATGCCATCTCGCACCTCAACCGTTAAATTAAGACCTTCGCCTCCGTTTTCCAGACGCTCGACAACTCTGACAGACTGTCTGTAATGAGTGAACTCCGGATCGAAGCATTCCTGCATAACAGTTTCTCCCGCATGACCGAAGGGAGTATGTCCAAGGTCATGTCCGAGAGCCTGAGCCTCGCAAAGATCCTCGTTCAGCATCAGCGCACGGCAGATGATACGGGCAATCTGAGTTACCTCAAGAGTATGGGTGAGTCTGGTTCTGTAATGCTCATCCACGGGAAACAGGAACACCTGGGTCTTATGCATAAGCCTTCTGAACGCCTTGGAATGAATGATCTTATCTCGATCACGCTGAAATTCCGTTCTGTTCTGGCAAGGGGTATACGCATAGTCTCTTCCCTTAGTGTTTGAGGTCAAAAAAGCATAGGGGGACAGCGTTTGTTTTTCTCTTTCGCAAAACAGCTCTGCTACTGTCATATTAACCTCCCCTCCGACGCACAAGCGACGGTATTAAAAGTAATGAAACAAAATGGGCTTTGTCCCATTTTCAGTGAGAGTTTGTGCGTGAAAAAAAGAAAGTTAAAATCTTTGCATATTGGATTTTCACGCTGCTCTCCTCTCCTCGAAAGCATAGTCTTTGTAATATAATATACGCAAAAAATTACTTTTTTACTTTTTTATTTGAAAAATCCGAAGTTTTTTTGATTTTTTTCGAGAAACACTTCACATTCCGTATGTTTTGCGCACTTCCTCCATTGAAAACCGACCTTTTGAAAGCATATTTTTTCTTTCTCTGTGGTCAGGCAGATAAGATGAAAGAAGCTTATAAAACTCTGCGGAATGGTTCATATGCTTTAGGTGACACAGCTCGTGAATCAGCACAAGCTCAACAGCCTCCCGGGGATAAAGCATAACATAATAAGAAATTGAAATGCTCCCCTTGGATGAGCAGGACCCAAAGCGCTTTTTAGCTGAGCTGATTTTCACCCTACAGGGCTTTAATCCCGTACTGCGGGACAGCTTTTCAATCCATGGAGGAATGACTCTTTCGGCAAGGCTGCGAAGATAGAGCCCGTCCTCCTCTGTCAGCTCCTCATCCCTTCGCAATAATATTTCTTCCCGCTTTTTCATTATCCAATCGGTATGCTTTTCTACAATTTTTTCGATTTCTTTTTTTGAAAGACGCTGCGGTGCCCGTACTGTCACCAGCCCATCCTTCCCCACTGTGATGCCCACGGTTTTCCTTTTTGCTCTTATGAGCTTATATTCAATAATCATAATTTAATTATACAATGAAATTATGAAGTTTTCTATCATTCTCCTACTTTTTCCCTTTTATGACACGGATTATAATTCTCTCTCCTTGACTTTGTACAAAGCGATAGTATATAATTTATTTATTATACTAATTTACAAGGTTAACAAATGAAAAAGACTCTTACATTTTTAAAGAAATACAAAAAAGAGGTAGTTCTCGGACCTCTTTTCAAGCTTATTGAAGCTACCTTTGAGCTGTTTGTCCCTCTCGTTGTTGCCGATATTATAGACCGAGGCATCGGTGGCGGCGACACCTCCTTCGTAGTCAGAGGAAGCCTTCTTATGATACTGCTCGGCTTTCTCGGTCTTGTTTTTTCCGTTATTGCTCAGTTCTTTTGCGCAAAGGCGGCAGTTGGCTTCGGTGCTGACGTAAGAAAAAGCTTGTTTGCAAAAATACAGTCTCTTTCCTACAAAGAAATTGACTCCCACGGCACAAACACTCTTATTACAAGAATGACCTCCGATGTAAATTCCATGCAAAACGGAGTTAACATTTTTTTGCGCCTTGTTCTTCGCTCGCCCTTTATCGTTATCGGTGCCGCTGTTATGGCCTTTACCGTTGATGCACAGGGAGCTTTATGGTTTGTTATCGTTATCCCCGTTCTTTCTCTTATAGTTCTGGGAATAACTGCCATTACTCTCCCTCTCCACAAAAAGGTTCAGAAAAAGCTTGAGGGTGTTCTCGGTCTTTGCGAGGAAAACACAGGTGGTGCCAGAGTTATCCGAGCCTTCTGCGGTGAGGAAACTGAAATAGAAAGATTCATCAGCGAAAACCGTATTCTTTATTCACTCCAGAAAGCAGCGGGGCGCTTCTCCGCTCTTCTCAATCCGGTTACGTACATTGTTATAAATGCTGCCACCATCGGTCTTTTATGGACAGGTGCTGTCAGAGTTGATATGGGGGCTATACAGGTTGGTGCCGTTGTTGCTCTTTTCAACTATATGTCCCAGATTCTTATTGAGCTTATAAAATTTGCAAACGTTATCGTTTCCGTTATCAAGGCAGCAGCCTCGGCTGACCGTGTCGAAGCTGTTCTCTTCTGCGAAAAGGAGAAAAAGCCGGAGGGATGCAATAGACATTTTGAAGGCAAGGTATGCTTTGACAACGTAACCTTCAGCTATACAGAAGGCGCAGAGCCCTCTCTCGAAGGCATTTCCTTTACTGCTATGGCAGGTGAAACCGTTGGTATTATCGGCGGTACGGGAAGCGGAAAGACCACACTAACAAACCTTATCGGCGGTTTTTATGCTCCCACGGAGGGATGCGTTGCCATTGACGGCAAGGATATACTTTCCTACGAAAAGGAAGAGCTTCTTTCAAAAATTGCGATCGTGCCTCAGAAGGCTGTGCTTTTCAAGGGCACTGTCAGAGAAAACCTTCTCTTTGGCAAAAGCGCTACTGACGAAGAGCTTTGGGATGCTCTAAAAAAGGCTCAGGCTGCAGATTTTATCCGTGAAAAGGATGGTCTTGATACTGCTGTCGAGCAAAACGGAAGAAACTTCTCAGGCGGTCAGCGCCAGCGTCTTACCGTTGCAAGAGCACTTGTGAAGCAGGGAGAAATACTTATCCTTGACGATTCCTCCTCTGCGCTTGACTTTGCAACCGATGCGGCTATGAGAAAGGCAATCAAAGGCCTTCCATTCTCTCCCACCGTATTTATCATATCTCAGCGCACCTCCTCCATCATGCATGCCGACCGTATCATCGTTCTTGACGATGGCAAAGCAGTTGGTATAGGTCGCCATGACGAGCTTCTCACCTCCTGCTCCGTTTACCGCGAGATATACGACTCTCAGTTCAAAAAAGGAGGTGAAAGATAATGAAAAAGCAAAGCACTCTTAAAAGAATACTTACCTATCTCGGTAAGAGAAAATTCCTCATTGCTCTTTCAATAATCTTCGCAGCAATCTCCGTAGCTCTCACTCTCTATCTCCCCACGATTTTCGGTGATATGATCGACACAATGGTCTCCAAGGGCAGTGTTGATTTTAAAAAGCTTATATCCCTCTTTATCCTTGCAGGTGCTGTTATCGGTGCTACTGCCATCACAAACTGGCTCATGAGCGTTATCAACAACAGAATCACCTTCGGTGTTGCAAGAGATATAAGAAACGCAGCGGCAGTCAAGCTTCACAGACTACCCCTCTCATATCTTGACAGCCATCCCGAGGGAGACACTGTCAGCCGTATTATTGCAGACGTTGACCAATTCTCCGACGGACTTCTTATGAGCTTTACACAGCTTTTCACGGGAATCATCACAATTCTCGGCACTGTGGGATTTATGATAGCGATAGACTGGAAAATTGCCGCTATCGTTATTCTTCTGACTCCTCTTTCCCTCCTTCTTGCAAGATTTATTGCAAGCCGAACCCATAAGATGTTTAAAACTCAGGCTGAGGCGCGAGGAGAGCAGACTGCTTTTATTGAGGAAATGACGGAAAATCAGAAGATCGTACGTGCTTTCTCCATGGAGGATGAATGCATGGACAGATTCTCCGAAATGAACGACCGTCTTTGCAAGGCTTCCCTGAAGGCTACGTTTTTCTCCTCTCTCGTTAATCCCACAACAAGAATCATCTACAACATTATATACGCCGTTGTAGCACTTTGCGGCGCTCTCACGGTTATAGGAAGCGGCGGTATCGCACTTACTGTTGGCGGACTTTCCTGTCTTCTTTCCTATGCCACTCAGTATGCAAAGCCCTTCAACGAGATTTCCGGAGTTATTGCCGAGCTCCAGAATTCATTTGCCTGTGCAGACCGAGTTTTTGAGCTTATCGATGAAAAGGAAGAATCTCCCGATGCAGACGGAGAGCTTGATGCAAACGGCGAGGTCGCCTTTGAGAACGTATTCTTCTCATACTCTCCAGACAAAAAGCTCATAGAGGATTTTGATCTGAGCGTTACCCCCGGCATGAGAGTTGCCATCGTCGGTCCTACGGGCTGCGGAAAAACTACACTCATTAATCTTCTTATGCGTTTTTATGACGTTGATTCCGGATGCATCAAGGTTGACGGCAAGGAGCTTCCCACTCTTAAAAGAAAGAGCCTTCGCAAAAACTACGGAATGGTGCTTCAGGAAACTGTTATCAGACGAGGCACTGTTCTTGAAAATATTGCAATGGGCCGTCCCGATGCGACCCGCGAGGAAATAATCGCAGCGGCAAAGGAGGCCCACGCTCACGGCTTTATCAAAAGACTTCCCAAGGGATACGATACTGTTATCGGCCCCAATGCAGGTCTTTCACAAGGTCAGCGCCAGCTTCTTTGCATTGCAAGGATCATGCTGACTCTCCCCCCTATGCTTATTCTCGACGAGGCTACAAGCTCCATCGATACAAGAACGGAAATGAAGATTCAGGATGCCTTTGCAAAAATGATGGAGGGCAGAACGTCATTTATCGTTGCCCACAGACTTTCAACCATCCGAGATGCAGACCTTATCATCGTTATGGATAAGGGACGCATTATTGAATCGGGAAAGCACGATGAGCTTCTCTCGAAAAATGGTTTCTACGCAAATCTTTATAACAGCCAGTTTGAAAACTGAAAAAAAGCCATTGAAGCTACAGCTTCAATGGCTTTTTCTTGTAAACAATGCCTTTCTTATCATATCAGCAGGAATTACCGTGAAAGCAATCAGGGCTGAATAAAAAAGATGAACAGGTCTGAGCGGAGTACAACGGAATACCTCTCCGCCGAAATAGATTATGAGGAGCTGTATGGTCGCAACGAGGGTCATTATAAATACAAAGGGCTTATTTCCTGCAATACAGGAGAAGATATTGGCAGATTCCGTTCTCGCATTGAAGGAATTGAAAATTCCGCAGAAAATGAACATTGCAAAGAATGCGGTCAGGTGATAGGTATCGTCACCACCGAAAAGGGAGCGGATATAGGTGCTTTTCAAAAAGAATATTCCGAGGGCCAGAGTATATCCGCCTGTTATGAGAATCTGCAAAAGCATTCTTTTTGAAATAAGCTTTGCATCTCTTGGAGGACTCTGTCTAAGCATATAAGAGCGAAGGGCAGGCTCTCCCGCAAAGGCAAGACCTCCGAGAGTATCCATTATTATATTGACCCACAGCATCTGTATTACAGTAACGGGGCTGTCGATTCCTATAAAGGGGCCTATCAGGGATATTCCCATTGCCGACAGATTCATGAGAAGCTGAAATACGATGAATTTTCTGATGCTTTGGAATATAGTTCTTCCGTAAAGCACGGCACGGGTGATGGATGGGAAGGAATCGTCTGTTATCACAACGTCGCCCGCATCCTTTGCGATATCTGTGCCGCTTCCCATGGCAAAGCCTACGTCTGCCGCTTTAAGGGCGGGGGCATCGTTTATGCCGTCTCCCGTCATACCCACCACCTTCCCTGCTTCCTCCGCAATTTTTACAAGGCGTATCTTATCAGAGGGCAAGGCTCTTGATACTACGGCAACGGACGGAAGTATGGACAGCACAGCCCTGTCATCCATATTATGAAGCTCTGCTGCAGTCAGCACTCTTGATCTGTTTTCATTGATGATTCCCGTTTCCATTGCCACGGCTCGGGCAGTTTCGGGATTATCTCCCGTTACCATAACGACATGTATTCCCGCAGCGCTGCAATCCCTGACACTGCGGAGCACATCCCTTCGCACAGGATCGCAAACGGCTATAAGCGAAAGAAAGGTAAGATCAAATAGCTCTCCCCTTTTTGCCCGCTCGAATGAAGCACAGTCCCCCACGGCAAGGCAAAGCACACGGCTTCCTCCCGCTGACATCAACAGCTGCTCCTTCTCCATATCACGCCTTGATACACTGTCAAAGGAATAGGAATTACCAAAAGAATCAAGAAAAAAAGAGCAGGAAGAAAGAAGCACCTCGGGGGCACCCACAAAAAAGGCAGCGCCGTCCGCCGTCATTCCTGCGGAATACTTATTTTTTGAATCAAAGGAAATTCTTTCACAGCAGCTGACTCCTCCACCAAAAAAAGCGCAAAGGGCTCTTTCGGTGGCATTTCCGTAAGGGGTGCAGGCGGCACCGATGCATTTTGAAATAAGCTTGAAATTAGGGATAGCACGTTTATTATCGGCTGATTCATTCCAGTCGCAGCCCACAGAACGGATAACGCTCATCTTTCCCGTTGTCAGCGTTCCTGTTTTATCTGTGAAAAGTATATTCAGGTTTCCCGCAGTTTCTATTCCGACAAGGCGTCGGACAAGGACTCCTCCCTTCATCATCTTTTTCATATTGGATGAAAGGACTACGGTTATCATCATGGGAAGCCCCTCGGGGACGGCAACCACTACCACTGAAACTGCGACAGTAACGGCTCTCAGTATTTCCGTGATAAGAAAATGGGTATCGGAAAGCCTTTCCCGAACTAAGACCATATCCATTCCCGAATCGATGAAAAAGGAATTAAAAAGATATGCAAAGGCTATCATTGCCGCACCTACGTATCCCATAAAGCCTATGGTTTTTGCAAGATGTGAAAGCCTGTGGCGAAGGGGGCTGGGACGGCTGTCCTCCTGAAGGCTTCCCGCAATCTCACCGATAAAGGTAGCATCCCCTACCCGAAGCACAGTCATTTCACCGCTTCCCTTTGTTACGGTAGCGCCCCGAAACACCTGACTGTCGCTCTGAAGATCAAACAAAAACTCCTCAGGCACAACAGAGTTAACAGAAGCGCCTGATTTTTGTATCTCACGGCTTTCCCCCGTCAGAGCTGACTGATCGCAAAAGATCTCACCGCACATGAAAATTCCGTCGGCAGGGACAGACATTCCCTGACTGAGAAGTACTCTGTCTCCGACCACTATCTGCGACGGAGGGATTTCCAGAAGCTTTCCTCCTCGGCGCACGATACAGTTTCCCTTCCCAGCCCCCTGAGACAGCTTTGCATATGCTACGGATGACGTATATTCGGAAACTGTTGAAACCATGGTGGCAATAAGTATTGCCGCAACGATGCCCAGCGTTTCTGCCCAGTTTATTCTGCCCAGGCTTGCAATTGCATTGATAACGAGAGCTCCGATAAGTATCTTTATTATCGGATCGTTAAAGCTTTTTAAAAGCTTTTTGAAAAAGGATTCCGTTTTCTTTTTCGTCAGTACGTTCGCTCCGTATTTTTGACGGCTTTCATTTGCTTCCCTTTCTGTCAAGCCGTCATAACGGCATTCCAGGGCTCTTTGCCGCTCACGGCTCCGTCGCTCTCTTATGCCTATATCCTTAACTGTATTTATAATATCACCTCCACGTATCGGTAGATTATATGAGGTCAACAGCTGCAATATTCAAAAGAAAAAGGACGGCTCAGCCGTCCTTTTTTAGTTTGCGCCTACAATTACTCGCTTCAGGAGATTGGAATCAACCGAATTGACATAACCATCTCCGTTGAAATCTGCAGCGAGATACTCAGACGTATTTTTTTCAATCTCATAGCTGCCTGCCACAGCTCGTTTAAGAATATTGGAGTCTACACTGTTTGAAGTACCGTCACCGTTTACGTCTCCGGGAATATATTCGGGCTCTTCACTGCCGAGGAAGATCACCTCGGAGTTTAAAAAAGACTCGTTTCCTGCGGCAATCGATATATCTGTCCACTGCTCTGTTGTACCCTTATAGTATAGAGTAGCCAGACTTTTACAGTTTGAGAAGGCATTATCTCCGATATATGTTACTCCATTGGGAATAGTTATTCTTGTAAGCCTTATACAATCAAGAAAAGTGTTATTTCCAATGGCTGTTATTCCTTTTGGGAGCGTTATTTCTGTAAGCATAGAGCAATCGTGGAATGCCCAATTTCCTATACTCGTTACGCTGTCGGGTATAGTCACACTCGTAAGTCCGGAGCAAGAGAAAAATGTTCCGACTCCGATACTCGTTACTCCGCCGGGGATAGTTATGCTGCCAAGTCTTGTGCAATAAAAGAAAGCTTCATCGCCTATGCTTGTTACCTTTTTCGGAATATTTACACTTCCGAGACCAAAGCACATAAAAAACGCCTTGCTTCCGATGCTTGTCACTCCTTCGGGGATAGAAATGCTTGTGATTTTCTCGCAGTAGGCAAACGCCTCGTTTCCAATCCCCGTTACGGGGTATCCCTCAACAGTATCGGGAATAATAACCTCATTTGCACGATCCGTATCACAACCGGTGACAATAGCCTCACCGTCGGAAATTTTATATACCAATCCATCCGTCTTAATTGCGGCAGATGCCGAGAGTGCTGTCAGCGGTAAAGTTCCCACCACTATCGCAAAAGCAAGCAAAACCGCAAAAACACGGCTGTATTTTACTCTTTCCATTTTTGCTCCTTGATTTGTCTTTTTCATATGCAACAAATTATATCACATTACACAGTTATAAACAACATAATTCTTGCAGTAGTTTAGACAAAAAACATAGCTCTTTTTATTACATATTTGGATTTGTCAAACAGTTGATGTTTCGCAAAGAGTTACATTACACTCGGATAACGCCCCAAATGCCACTCTGTTTGCACGCTGTTAGACAAACCAAATTTTGTTTTCTCTATACAGTTATTTTATTCCTGCTACATTATTTTACCAAAATTTTATTTTGTTCATTAAATGTTCATATTTATCGTCTATACTGTTATAGATAATGATTATAATTCAAAGGAGATAAATATATGGCAAATCTTAATAAGCTTGCTAACCCCATTGGCGTTAAGGGTCCCGTTCTTACAATCGTTATGGACGGCGTTGGTATCGCAAAGGACTGCGCAGGTAACGCAGTTTGTCGCGCATACACTCCCACACTCGATTCTATCATGGCTAAGTACCCCATGGTTTCTCTTAAGGCTCACGGTACAGCTGTAGGTCTTCCCTCCGACGACGACATGGGTAACTCCGAGGTTGGTCACAACGCTCTCGGTTCCGGTCAGGTTTTCGCTCAGGGCGCAAAGCTCGTTTCCAACTCCATCGAGTCCGGCAAGCTCTTCGCTTCCGACGCATGGAAGGCTGAGATCGACAACGTTAAGACTAACAATTCCACACTTCACTTCCTCGGTCTTTTCTCCGACGGTAACGTTCACTCTCACATTGATCACCTCAAGGCTCTTATCGCTCACGCTAAGGAAGACGGCATTTCCCGTGTTCGCGTTCACATCCTTCTTGACGGACGTGACGTTGGTGAGACAAGCGCTCTTGACTACGTTCTTCCCTTCGAGGAATATATTGCATCCCTCCGCGATGACAGCTTCGATATCATGATCGCTTCCGGCGGCGGCAGAATGGTTATCACAATGGACCGTTACGAGGC
>JAZRRC010000086.1:0-12425 GCA_045650355.1 Candidatus Avispirillum sp.
CTGAAGACGGTTTACTCTCATCGCCAATCCTGCAGGAAGTGTAACCTCCTCAAGATATACGATAAGTCTGTCCTTCTCGAGATCGCGAGCATAGTTAAGCTCGTCCTTACAGTTGTTTGATCCAAGATAATTGTTGGACATAAAAGCAATAAAGTAACCGCAAGTATCTATATGAGTGGCAATATTCTCATCCCATTCAGTACCGGGGTCAATACCCTGGTCGTACCATACACGGTATCCGTTTTCCATAAGGTTGAAAATAATGGGAAAAACCTTTGCTGTATCTCTATGTGAATAGCTTATAAAAATAAACTTTTCTTTACCCTGATAGGGCTTGGGAACGTTCATATTCAGACCGTGCCTTTCTTTGCATTTGCTGTATTTTCAGACTGCTGTCTGTAAACAATATATAGTTATTATATCAAATATATTTCCAAAATGCAACATTAATTTGCTTTAAACCAAAGGCTTAAATGCAGATTGGTAGAGATATTTTCACAGAAACTTTTTTGTAAAAAAGTTTCCGCACCTTCAAAAAACTTTAAATATTGATATAGTAAAAAACGCAAGGCAAAAGGAAAGGGGCTTTGCAGCCCCTTTTTGTTATATTTCTCTCTCAAGCTGAACGTAGCGGATGCCCTGAACGTCGCCCTGCTGATACCAGAGAGTAACGAGGAGAGTATTATCGGGAAGCACTGTAACGGAGGGCTCACCGAAGGAGAAGTCTGTCCACTGACCGAAGTCTGTGCTGTCTCCTGTCTTTGTTGCAGTTTCAGCCTCCCATACGGGCTGATTCTCAAGAAGAGTTGCCTTGCCGTTCTCGTCAAAGGTCTCCATTGCGAGCCATACACCGATAGTGCCGTACTTACGCTGGTTATATGCGATAAGAACGCTGCCGTTCTCCCAAGCGGAGATACCTGTGCTCTGACCCTTGAATTCCTGTGCGAAGGGGCCCTTGAAGGTTTCGCCGTCATCATCGGAAACGAGGTACTGGCTGGAGTTTTCGCTTGCTGTCTGCCATGTGGAAACCATAAGACGGCCGTCGGAAAGTCTTGTTATCCAGCTTTCAGCATACTGGCTGTCCTCTTCGATCTCTGCAAACTTCTTTGCTGCAAAGGTCTCGCCGCCGTCTGTGCTTCTGAGAAGCACCATGCACTCGTTGTCAACCTCTTCTCTCTTCTCGATTGTGGGATAGGGAGAATAGATCATTGTCATTTTGCCGTCGCTGTCTACGAGGATACCGCCGGGCTGCTCTGCGGATGCATAGTAAGGAAGCTCTACCATTGTAGGCGCGGGGAAGGATTTTCCATCCTCACTCTTTGCAAAGAAAACTCGGTTTTCCTTCATTCCCATTGCCTCGTCAGACCAGAATGCTTCGCCCTCGTATGCGATGGGGAATACCTGACCTGCGATATAATACTTATTGTCTGCGCCCTTTCTTACAGAGCCGAAAAGGGATTCCTTTCCGATAAGGTCGGGCCATACGGGAGCCGCACTGCCAAAGTTAAGCTCCTTATCGCCGTATGCTGCCATAGTAACGAAGTCGTTTGCTCCGCCCTTGGAGTTTATCATAAAAGTACAGAGAATGCTGCCATCCTCAAGAACCGCACAGCGGGGACCACTTGTTGCACAGATATCCTTTGTTGCAAATACGTTGCCTTCTTTAATTATACGAAACATTTCTATACCTCTCTTTATATCTTATCAAACTCATTTATGATACGCTCATAGTATGCATCATACTCATCAAGCTCCTTGCAATACTCACGGTATTCACCGAAGAGCTTCTGCATATTTGCGCTTGTTGCAGCAATGCTTTCATTACACTTCTGCATCAAATGCTTTTTCTTTGATTTATTGGAAATCAGCACGAATGCACCGTATGCTGCTCCGCCTGCCGTTGCAATAAGAAGGGGGAGTCCCACAAAAAATGCTCCAACTGCTGCAGCTGCACCAAGGCCGAATCCTACGAAAGCAGGCCAGCTCTTGATTTCTTTCATCGCACTTTCCTTCACAGACGTATAATAGCTTCTTATTTCGCTGAGAGCATCATCCTCTTTCTTAAAGTTAACAGTAGCTCTGTAATCGCCGAGTGTTACCTCTGCTGTTGCTTTGATTCTGCTTCTGTAAGCCTCTGCATGTGCCTTGACCGCATCAAGATGAAGCTGCTTTGTAAGAGTGAACATGTTCAGTCTTATCTGACCGTTAATATCCTGGTTATCCTTTTCAAATATCCAGTCTATCATTTCGGCAATAAGATTAAGCTCATTTTCCTTCTTGGTCTGCAGTGCGCTGTACTGCTCCTTGGCAGCTTCCACATCACCCTCAAGCTTGATAATAAGCTCATTATACTCTATCTCATCATAGACATCCTTTTCTGCAGAATTAGGTCTTGCAATAAGCTCGTCTATGAAGTTTTTAATAAATACGTTCTTTTCCTCTGCGGGTACGTTGACTGTATTAAGAATAAACTCAAGAATATTTATATTATTCTTTGCGCTCATCATTACGCTTCTCATCTCCGGGAAGCTCTTACAGCTTTTTGCCAGCATCGTATATTCAAGATGATCGGAGGGCTGCATTCTGTTGAAATAATGGCGGATATGGGAAACTATCTGCTTCTCATCATATCCGGATGATTTCATGTTTGCATTGATGACCTGCTTGATAAATGAGAATATCTCGTTTCTTGTTTTTTCATCTACTGAATCGGAAAGAGTTTTCGCTATAAGAGAGAACAGCATAAGAAACGTTCTTTGATCGCTACCCTTAAGCTCACATTCCTGATATGTATAGAACCACTTGAGCGCTGCCTCTTCTCTGCCCATTCTGATATTGAAAAGCATATAGAACACAGCTGAGTTCTTCTTATCAAGCTTCACTGCCATTGCCATTGCTCTGTCAGCAAGCTCTCTGTCATCATTTCGCCATGCCATTATACTGAGCAGCGCACAGGTAAGCCAAAAATCAGGAGTTTGCAGGTGCTGCACCTCTATTGACTTTGTGATAGTACTGTCGCTGACCATTCTTACGTCAAGGTTATCCATGATACCCTGAACGATTTTTCGCACAGTTCTGTAATTTGCGAAATCATAGTATTTTTTATTATTACATGCGCGGATCTTTTTATGTGCAAGCTCGATATTTTTAAATCTCTTGTACATACGGTCTATCAATGCCTGAGTTTCGATAGCTGCAAGAACAGTATTATGTGATGAGATCATAATATTGTTGCAGTTATCAAGAACGCCTCTGACATGATTATTATAACTTTCGAGCCTGCTATTGGCATTACTAACGCCGTTTGCTATAGTGCTGAGATCATATCTCAGCTCTGCATTGATTTCTTCCAGCCGTCTCAACTCACTTTGCAGCGAGCTGAGCTTTCTCTGTAAATCATAATTACTCATGATTATGCACGTTCCTTTCTTTCAGATGCGGCAACTGCTCTTTTTTCGCCCCATTCTCTTATCTTTTCCAGCATCTCCGGATTGTTCTTTGATATTGGTACGATATTTCTGAATTTTTCTGCTACAAGCTCCTTGGTTATTACTTCCTGCCCATCTGTCAGTGCAAGAAGCGCCGCATCTTTTATTGCATATTCAATATCCGAATAGGAAAAGCCTTCGGTTATAGCACAAAGCTCATCCATTTCCTCATCGGAAAAGCTACAATGCAATGATTTTTTTGCATACTGTGAGATAGTTGCCCAACGCTCATCGTAATTGGGAAGATCGATGAAAAATATCTCTGAGAATCTGCCTTTTCTGAACAACTCAAAGGGCAAAGCAGTTATATCATTTGCCGTTGCACAGAGGAAAACTCTGCTGGTAGATTCCTGCAGCCAGAAAAGGAACTGACCGAGAACTCTCTTTCCCGTATCATTTCCGGAATCGGAAACGGAAAGAGCCTTTTCAATTTCATCCACCCACACGATACAGGGCGATACGTTATCAATAAAACGGAGAGCCTCTTTCATTTTCTTCTCACTCTCTCCCACCCATTTATCGTATATGGTTCCGAGATCAAATCTGAACAGAGGAAGCTCCCATTCCTTTGCAATCATTTTAGCAGACAGAGACTTTCCGCATCCGGGCACTCCGCAAAGAAGGATTCCCTTGGGAGTTGAAAGATCTCTTTCCTTTAATGATTCGTCTGATGCGAAAAAGATCTTTTTCTTTTCCGCAAGCCACTTTTTCAAAACCTCAAGACCTGCTACGCAAAGAGAGCGATCAACATTTACCTTTTGTATACTTGACACCGCGGAATAAAGTCTGCTCTTTTGTCCTGTCAGCTCATGAAGATTTTCCTTGGAAAGACCTTTATTATTAATAAGAGCTGTCGAAAGAATGTTCTCTATCTGTATCTCCGTAAATCCTCTGAGAAGAGTAGCTGCCATTCTGACATCACTCTCCTCCAGGGTGATGGGATATCTGAAGCGGTACTTTCCGATAAAGTCAGATATCTGAGCAGTTCTTTCGTTCATATCGGGATAATCCAGTGTGGTAAGCATTCCGAACTGACTGAGTCTTGACCACACGGAATCTGCCGTTATGAGAATAAGGGTGCAATTCATTTCCTTAGCAAGATACAGAATATTCAGAACCTCTCGGGAATAAACATTATCCTCGCCTATTCGCTTTATATCTCCAAAAGCAAAGGTTGAGTTTCTGTTCTTTCTGAAATATGACGCTATAAATGCAAGAGGGTCTCCCTCTGCATCACGTGTTCCGTCCGAGCCGAATACAGAAACCTGCTTGGCATCGGTATAATATCCGATACGGATATCGTTCTCTGTGCTGATCTCACGGAGCATTCGCTCAACTCTCTCTCTTTCGGGTGAATCCACCACGACAAGGGGAGTTCTTGCGTATATGTAATTCTTTATCTCTGCTTTGGTTGAATTGTAGTTACCCATGTTTCACCCATATGTTAATCAAATAATTTCATACGCTTAACCGTATAGAGCGCATCCTCAAGCTCGGAATTGGAAAATTCCACAGACTGTTCATAAAGAAAGCTTACGGTATCATTCCAGAATCCTGACATTTGTGCTTTCAAGGAATCTGTTAGCTCCTTTATAAAATCCTCTCCGAGAAAGTGGAGGCTCTCAAAAAAACGGGCTCTGCGGACATCCTTTTTTAATCTGATAAAAAGTATATCCACCTGACTAAGGTCATTAAAGCTTATGCTTTCATTAAGCTCCTTTATAAATCGCTTTACACCTCTGTCAAGAACAATATTGACAGTTTCGCAAAGCTGCTCCTTGAAGGGAGCCTCTATTCTTTCAGTCATAGAGGGAAAGCTGCCCCTCGAAAGAGCCGAAAAAATCTCCGGATCACAATTTTTTTCATTCTTTACCTTTGAAAAAAGGTTGACCCAATCCTGATAATTTACCGGAGGTGCAAAGCTTTCGCTTTTGAAGGGGTCGATCATTTCAGGAAGCTATAGGGAGGCTCAAGGCTCCACTCGGGGAGCTTTTTAGACATTTCCTTGAGTCTCTCATCGGAAACTTCAACAGCACCACTGTCGGAGGGAGCTGTGAAATTCGCCTGGATTCTCTGTCTGATCATTTCTTCAAATTCCTGTTCCTGCTTCTTTGTATCGTTACTCATTTTATATACCTTTCTCTCTGTAAAATTAAATAAATTCTACTGTGCTTAAAATTTCATCCTTAAGCGCGCGCTTTTCTTCATAATAACGTCTGAATTCTGCTATTTCTGCCATACAGTTATTGAGATTAGTAACTGCCGCCTTAACACGGAGAGGATACTTCTTCATGGCAGAAAGCACGCGGAATACAAGGAATCCGGCTGCAAGACCTGTTACGATAAGGGAATAAAGTGTTACAAATGCAAGACCTGCGGAAACAATCAGGAGTATTGCAGCAAGGATATTGGGAGTATTGACAAACATATTCTGGAACTTATGGTTCTCAAAATGAGTTTTCATGCTCTCAACCTGCTCTGCTGTATCAGCTCCGTTGCTTATTCCCTCCCACGTATCGATAGAAAGCTTATACTCTGTGGGGAATGCACCTCTTACCTTTGCATCAAAGTTTGAAAGCGCTGTCTTAAACCATGACTTTGTATTCTGGAAGCCGAACTTTCTTACCTGAACGTTGGTTTCATCGTTATCGTCATAAATTGCCCAGCCGATCATCTGCTTTCCTATATTGAACTTCTCATCCTCCAGAGCTATCTGGGCCTGATATGCTGCCTCTGCGGCCTTCTCATCACCCTCATGCTCGATTACGCTCTTATAGTAATCCTGCTGACGCTTAAGCTCAAGCTCCTCGCTGTCATAGTTGGAGATAAGATTCATAAGAATTGCATCAATACGGCTCTTATAATTCGAATCATCCTGGGGCTCTGCATCTACATCAAGAGATTTTACAAACTCAAGAAGCTTAACGTATTTTGTTACCTGCTTATGAGATGAAACAAGCTCGGATGAATTCTTACAGAAGCTGAGGATAGACTGATAGCTGAACTGAACGGGGCAGGAAAGATTTGCTATGTATGACTCATATGCTCCGAGAAGCTCGTTTGAGATCTCCTCGCTTTCATTGATTACACTGATCCATTCATCGATAAGCTTAATAACGCCTGATTCAAGCTCCTTATCCTTACCGAAAATACCGTTAAGGAAAGCCTGAAGAAGGATAGCTGTTTCCTTCTGAAGCATTGTGGGATCAAGAGTATTCATATACTCATAGAACCATCTCTTGGCTGTATCCATTCTTCCGAAGCGAAGGTTCATAAGACAGAAGAAGAGCGTTGTTTTGATTGCATCCTTACGTCCGCTCTCTGCCAATGCGTTTTTCGCAACCTCGGGATAGTTATTTACCCATGCTGTGATAGCAATCAAAGCATAGGAAAGCCAATAACGTGAGCTTGTTATCCAAAGCTCCTCGGAGAGCTCCTGAATTGTGCTGTTTCTAACAAGGTTAATATCAAAGTCACGGACAACACCGATAACTGTTCTTCTGATTGCAGCATGGTTGCCAAACTGCTCTTTGATGATCTGATCTATTCTGAGAACGTTCTCATGGGCGATCTGCTTTGTTTCGCCCATATACATTGCAGTCTTAAAAGCTTCGATATTTTTATATATCTCATTTGTTGTTGCCTGAATGTTGGATGTTGAGGATGCAACATTACTTACCTTGACATCAAGCTTTGATTTAAATGAATTTATGGTCTGATCAAGCTGATTGATCGCCATTGAAGCCATTGACATCTCTTATTTCCTCCGTTTTTTAGAATCTTTCAATTGCGCTTGCCATATCTTCGCTTCTGGAGTCTGCTTCCTTATAAGCCTTTCTCCATTCGGAAAGCTCATCCAGCGCCTGCTTCAGAAGAAGCTTTGCTTTTCTCTTTTTCTCTTTGAGAATCTTACCAAGATCTACGATTCTGCGCCAGAGAAGGAATGCACCTGTTATTCCAAGGAGGATTCCTATTGTTAAAAGCACCGGTGAGAAATATCCGAAGAGAATAAGAAGCATGAGCAACGCAACTGCACAAATGCCCATATATGCAAGCACCTGCTTATCCTCAAATATCTTTTTAAGCTTATTCTTATCGTGATGGCGTTCAAGCTCCGCTGAAGCTCTTGTATAGTCATTTTCAGAGCACTGAAGCTCGCACTCTCCGATGGTGAAGCTATACTGCTCACGCACTCGGGAACGATATTTTTCAGGGAACTGCATGAGTCCCTTTGCGATCGCTTCCTTCATAAAGGAAATGGAGAAGCGCTTGACAGATACATCTGTCTGGCTTGTATCGTCTGCAAATGCCCATTTGAGCAGCAGTCCGCCAAGATTCTGCTTTTTATCTCTTTTTGCAAAGAGCTCTGCTGTACTCTTCTGCGCAATAGTCTCATCACCCTTTGCGGCAATGATCGCCTCATTGAGCTTGATTCTGCGAACAACCTCAAACTCTTCTTCATCATAATCATTGATGAGAGAATAAAGAACGTTTTCAATTCGCTGAGGGAGGTCCTTCATTTCTGTCAGCTCTTCCTCTGCAATTGATGTATAATATTTTGCAATCTCGGAATTCTTCTCTGCTGCAGAAAGAATGCTTCTGAGCTCGGAATATTCCTTACAGGTTCTTCTCAGAGTGGGATACTCATTATCTGTTACGTGAACGTAATTCTCAGCAAACTCGATTGCCTTTGCAGTAAACCTCTTCGCAAAGTCAACTGTAGAAACCTCTACCTGTGCCATCATATTCTTGAAGCAATCGGAAACGATCTGCTGGAATGCAGGGTCTGCTCCGAATGCACCGAAAAGATATGCCTGCAAGAGATACTGCCACTCATCACCGAGGTCGTTTGTATCCACACGGTCAAGATAATTGACAAACCACTTCTTCGCTGCATCTATTCTGTTAAATCTGAGATTTATGAGAAGATAGAAAAGACAGGAATTGAAATAGTTAACGGAAAGGCTCTTGCTCATCGCACGGGAGGCTGCCTCTTTTTCATTACTTGCCCAAAGCATTACAGATGAAATTGCATATGCAAGCCAATAATCCGTATTCTGGAGATATGCCTTTTCGACCTTCTTTCTCATAGTTTCCGAGGAAACAAATTGAGAATCAAGTCCGATTACATAACCGAGAGTTATTCTTCTCAGGTCATTATAGAAATAAAATTTAGTATTATACTCGTCAGTAAACTGGGTAAGCTTTTTGGATGCACTTGACAAGCTCTTAAAGGTAACATACTGCTCTGTCAGCTCCTTAAGCGCCATAAATACATCTCTTGTTTCCAGCTCAGCCTCGCCTACAAAGCCCTGAAGATACTTCATATCCTCATTAACTGCACGGTCGACCTGGGCGCAGTTGCTTGTGAGAACACGTACGTTTTGTATCGCAACCTCAAGCTCAGCCTCAAGCTGGGCATTTTCTCTTGCCACATAGTTTATTCTGTCGATAGTATCGTTGATTTCGCGTATTAATCGTTCCGCTTCTTCTTGCTCTCGCTGATACTCTTCTTCAGTCATTACACTATTCCTCCTTAATTTTTATTTTTGTCTTAAAAGAACAAGGAGTGTACCTTATATTTTTCACATATCGCCGCTGTTGACTCACTGAGTCTTTCCTTATTGGCAGATATATATTTTTTGAATTTAACATAGCTTCCGGAAACAGCCATTTCCTCATTAAGCTTTACACTGACAGATCCGGAAATAGCATTGCATACGTCAAGGGCCACAGCAGGGGTATCAACGGTAGTCAATGCATATGCCTGCAAAAGATTACATGCAATTGTGTTTCCGAGGTGATTTATCATATACCTGGTTCCTTCAGCCGCTCCGGATGAAAGATCAAGAAGCGTTTTGATATTCTGAGCCTTAACTCCTTCTCTCTCTTTAAACCTTAACACATAATTTTCTATTGCCTTAGTGCTGAACGTGGAGGTTGAAATAAACACACATGAAAACAGCTCTGAGCTGAATTTTTCGCAAGGAACGCTTTCAAGATATGCACAGGCACAGTCGCTTCTCAGCTGTGTTCCGCTTTTAATCATTCTTTTTATAAATTCTATTTTTTCCGCAACGTCTCTGCTGTGATCGCAAATATATGCCTTAAGGGAGACAGGATCCATTTTCAGTCCGTTTTCTGCCAGCAGATCAACTATCTGATTCTTTATCTCATGCGCATCATCGCTTACGCTCATATATTTGGAAAGAAGCTCCTTAAAGAATCCGGGATTGAGATTCTTTTCAAAAATCAGCTTTACTGCTTCCACCTTTGATTCGCCATCCGTGCCGCATCTTAATACGTAATTCTCAACGGTAGCTGTGGGTATGTGCTCACATCTTGCCAAAAGCTCCCTGATAATGGGAAGTCGGTCCTCTGACTTGCTTTTATCGTAGCAAAGGAAGTTTGTCAGAACAGTTTCAAGACCCTTTTCATCAAGTCTGAATTCAACTGCTCTTGAAAGAAGCTCTACCCTCTCCGAAACGGTCAGCACTTCACTGGAAAGCATTGTTATTACCATTCTTGCAGGAATCATAACAAACTGACCGCAATCGCGAAGACAATCAAGAGCTGCAATGGCAACGTCTGATTTTTTGCAGGTATAGGCAAAATTCAATATCAGATAGATCTCATCATCATTCATAGCAGACTTGCAGAAGGATGCAAGAACAGATGATACAGCACCTGCATCAGCATTTGAAAGAAGCTTTTCAAGTATAACGGAAAGGCTTATTCCAAATTCCATTTCGTTTGCCTTGACCGTTATTATTCGCTTTGTTTCAACGCTGTCGCCTGAGGTGCTGAGATACGCCTCTATCAGCTGTCTGTCTTCTTTTTTCACAAGCCCCGTGGAAAGAAGAAGATTAATATTTTCTCCCTTTCTTCCATTATCGGGATACTTCTCAAGCACCTCTCCGAATGCCTTTCTGACATCGAGATTTGCATTGTTTTTTATGACCTTATCAGCAAGGTCGGTCTTATTGTTTTTTAATGCATATGAAAGAAGATTTCCGTTTGCTTCCGGGCTGAATACCTCATCGGCATTCATAAATTCTGCCACAAAATCTCTTCTTTTCACGTCGCCCAAGGAATCATAAACAAGAACGAGAGTTGCAAATGCATCCGATTCCTCAAGAAACTCATAAAGAGCCTCCTCCTCCTCGGATATTCCCTCGCCCGAGCTACTCAGCTGAGCATAATTCTTTGAAAGGAGAGAAAATATTCCTCTCATCTCCTGCTCGCTCAGGGCTCCGGGAGTTATAACGCACATCATCTGATACGTTATTCTCGCTATCTGAGTGCCTATATATCTTGAATCGATCTTTTCACACTCCGACAGGTTCTTTTCTGCGCTGTCAAGACGGCGATACGCACAGTCAAGCAAGGTCTGTCTCACTACGTTTTTTATAGTGAAAAGTCCGTCATAGCTTTCCTGGCGCTCCATAAATGCACCGCAATACATACATTGCCACAGCTTTTTCTCTTTTATATACTGCAGCTTTCCCGCACACTGATCACACAAGCGGGTTTTGAAACTTACAGCCATTCCGTCACCTTCGTATTACTTGGAAATTGCAAGCTTTCTGTTTCTTTCAGCCCAGAGCATTTCAAGCTCACGGCAAAGGCGCATTGCGCTGTCTTTATCAGAATCTGCCACGCTGAATTTAAGCTCAGAAACCTTTGCAAGGATCCTTTCCTCGATCTCTGCCACTGCATCTGTTGACATGGGATCTGAATATTTAACTGTTTCGCAAAGCTTTGCGAGAGCATTGCGAAGATCTTTATCCTCAGCTGCGTCTCTTGCTGCTTCAATATCAACAAGAACGCTCTTGAGAATAATCACTTTTTCCTTAACGTCCTCTGCTACGTGCTGTGTCACGTCACGTGAAAGAACTGTGATTGCAGCGATTACAAGAAAAGCACCGAGAAGGATAGTCTGTAAAACAAGGGCGAGCACGAAAGGGGCCGCACTTGAGAAAATCATGAAAACTGCGCCTACAACAAGGGCTGCTCCAAGATAGAACACGGAAAATGAAGCAAGGGGAATTCCGAAAAATACAGCTTCAACGTCTGCATTTTTAAAAGAAAGAAGCATGCAAACGATCTGTACTGCAAATGCTGCCATCATAAATCCGTAGCTGAGCCAAAAAACTCCGTTACGGGCGTCACCGTTGGAAACAGTAAATATCAAAAGGTTTACAATACCGATAATTACGGCATATATAAGGGAAATGCCTACGGCACCCTTTGCTTTAATATTTTTCATTTTCAGTTTCTCCTGTGAAATCGTTATCATCCCAGGCAGAGTCTGCACTGCCTCCGAAGGGGGAATTATTGGGGGCAAATTTGTGTCCGCACTCAAGGCAGAATTTTGCGCCTGCGGGAAGAGCTGCACCGCAAGAGGGGCAATTATTGCTCTCAAACTTAAATCCGCATTCGAGACAGAACTTTGCTTTAGGAACAGTATTATTACACTGGGGACATACTACGGTATCAGCCTTTGCTTCCACAACCTTTTCTCCGCAGCCAAAGCAGAACTTTGCACCTGCGGGGAGCTTTGCACCGCAAGAGGCACATTTGATCTCCTCTGTCTTTTCGGGAGTTTCTGCAGGAGCTGCCTTCTTTCCAAAGAATGAAGAAACGTCAACTCCTGAAACAGGGGCACCGGGTCTCACAACTGTTCCCTGTGCGTTTTTCGGAGGATTTGAGGTGGGGATTCTCTGAGGGTCAAGAGCGCTGCGAGCAATATCGGCAATAGTTCCGCCTACTGCACCGCCCATCATAAGGCCGCCCATAAGACCGCCCATTTCACCCATAGTTCCCTCATTGCCTGCAAACTTTTCCGCAATCATCATCTGGCGCTCTTCCTGCCATGTATATCCTTCGATCATACGGCTGGTACGGCGCTCCTTTGCTTCGCTGACCTTTTTATAA
>JAZRRC010000087.1:0-19070 GCA_045650355.1 Candidatus Avispirillum sp.
GGAAGCTGAACCTTGCCCGCGTAGTTCTTTTCCATAAGCTGGAGAAGAGTGCCGAAAGCAGCGTTAGCAGCATCGGAATTTGCAGCCTTGATGATGATCTTGCCCTCTTCCTCACCGATCTCGAGACGGGATTCGCCTGCAGAGATGCGATCGCACTTCTTTACGATGATAGCACCGTCCTCAACGATGGAAAAATCGATGTCAGCGATCTTCTTGGCGTAGCGGATGAAGGAAGCGATCTCCATAGAGAACTCACCGCAGATAGTAGCCTCGAAGGTCTTGTAGGTGCCGTCGCCCCAGTAACCCTTGGGGGTAGGAATGATCTGATTAAATTTCATCATGATAAATAACCTCGAAAATTAATGTTTAGATAATTTTATCATATGAAAAAAGGCTTGTCAACGGGAAGGGGAAATAAATGAAAAATGAAGAAATTTAAATTTGAATTTGACAGGGGAGAGACGGTCGCTTTTTAGTGCGAAAATATAGCAACTGCAAAATTGAACTTCACTTTTTTCGCACACCGCTTCGCCAAGGGCGAAGCCAAAGAAAGCATAAATTCAACGGCGCTCCGCAAAAAACTTTAAAAAAGAAGAGGTTGAAGAGAACTTTTTTCTCTTCAACCTCTTCTTTAAAGCTTTAACGGGCTTTTCTTCAAATAAGTGACCGTATCTCTTTTTAATTTAAAGCTTTGCTCCAGTCTGCTTCTTTGAAGCTGACGAGGACCAAGTCTTCGCTTACGAGGATGGGTCTTTTGACGAGCATTCCGTCAGTTGCGAGGAGGGCGAGCATTTCCTCCTCGGTCATTTCGGGGAGCTTTTCCTTGAGGTTCATCGACTTATAAAGAAGTCCGCTTGTATTGAAGAATTTTTTCAAGGGCAGTCCGCTCTTTTTATACCACTCGGACAATTCCTCAAGAGTGGGATTTTCAAGCTTTATATCCCTCATTTCATATTCAACACCGTTGTCGTCCAGCCATTTTTTCGCCTTCTGACAGGTGGTGCATTTGGGGTAGCATATAAATTTTATCATATTTTCCTCTTAAATCTTCGCAAGAGATGCGTTTTTGTAGGAATCGTCGTCCGTTACCTCTTTGATAACCTTAAGCTCCGGGGGGAAGTGCGGCTCGCAGCTTTCATCGCTCATTTCAAGCTCAACGATTGCCTTGTCATTCCAGAAGGGATACACGTCTATTTCAAAATACTGATTACCGTAGGTAAGGCAGTAGCGGTTCTTTCTTATCTGGCGCTTTTCTGTATCCGCCTCCATAAGAAGCTTAAGATATTCTGCCTGTGTGAGTCTTCTCTCTATCTCAACTCGCTTGACGCCTGAGACCTTTTTCTTTATTGTCTTGAAATATATGTAGTGACCGTCGCTTCCTCTCTGGCGCACTCTGACCTCGTCTCCCTCGGGGCTTGTCAGGTATGTCTGAATTATCTCAAGCCTTTTGCAGTTGGGGAGAGATTCAAGCCATTTGATATCGGGATATTCGATAAGGAACTTTCTCTCGATTTCCAGGGGCTCCGGCTCTCCCAGGAAGGATGCTATCTCAGCAATGAGATTTTTGATCTTGCCCTCGAAATCTTTGGCATTGTCAATAACACGGAAATGAGGATGACCTGTCCATGCGGCTATGAGCTTATCATCGATAACTCTTGCCTCCTCGGGAGTTTCCGTGCGGGCAGGATTGTTATCCAGAGTATAAAATTCCTCAGCGCCCTTTGCCGCTGTCATAAGATGGAATACCGCATCGTAGCTGTCTCTGAGCTCTACCTCGTTTGAGCTTACAGACTCTGCCGCCGCAAGGAATTCCTCCTCTGTCATATAGGCTTTGTTGTCAAGAGTGCCTCTGTCGCAAACGATGAGCACCTTTTCGCAGTCCATGCCCTCTGCCGCTTTTTCGAAAATAGCTTCCTTTTCTATCTGCAGTTTCATCTGGAGCTTCTGATATTCGCCGTTTGTTTTGCAGGTCCAGGGGGCAACACCGCCTCCGATAAGCTCAGTTGCAGTTTCATTTATGAAAAGAACTCTGTATCCAAGAGAGGTAAATTCGCTCTGGATTCTTGAAAGAGCTGTGGATTTTCCCGCACAGGGGCCTCCTGTTATTACGATCTTTGATACTTCCATTTTTTCTCCTTTATTCGCTCAGGAAAGCATATGCCTTCTGGTATTTTTCTCTTCTCGCAAGTGCCTTTTCGTCTACCTCGTCAAGGCGTGTAAGGTCGGAATTGTGGCAAAGGTCTGCCTTTTTAACGGCGGTTGCCACAGGATTTTTCTTGATCTCTGCCACGTAGTCCATATAGGGCACGGCGGGGTCGTGGGTGAGAAGCTTCAGTGCCGCTATTGCCTCGTCCCCGAAGCCCATGGCCGCCATATCCTCAATGGTTATGTCAGTGTCCTCCGCAACGTCGTGAAGAAGAGCAACAACGGTGGTTACCTCGTCCTCCATCTGCTCTGCAAGGTGGATGGGGTGGAAAACGTAGGGGATTCCTGTTTTATCGACCTGCTCCTTGTGCGCCTCAAAGCAAAGCTTCATTGCCTTTTTAGTTTTTTCTGTGTATATCATATCAGACTCCGAGAAGCACCTGGTCGAAAGCGAACAGCGCTTCGTTTATTTCGTGAATGTTATAGTTTTTTTCTTTGATGAAATATTCGATTATAATATCGAATTTATTGCTGTGGGAAAGGGCGTATCCTGCCTTTTTCAGCATATCGTTGGTTTCCTCAAGGGAAAGCTCAAGGGCTATGGCAAAGGCTATTGCCGTTACCTTTTTCGGGCGGTAGTTTGCATCGCTCCTTATTTTTGAAAAGAGCTTTCTGTCGATGTTTGCTCTTTTGTAGCATTCGGAGTCCTTCATGCCCTTTTCGTCTATCTTTCTGAGAAGCATCTGGGAAAAGCTTTCGTCAAGATTGAAAACTATATCGTCAAGGGCCATGGAGGGCGCTGTCATGTAGCAGCTTGCTTCTGCGCAGACAGATTCCTTTGTCATCTGCGCCATCGCCCTGCGGCGCTCCTCGACGTTGTCTGTACGCCTTGTTACGTATGTATCATCAATATACTCCTTGATAGAGGAGAAAAGCTTTTCGCTGATGACAAGGGAGGCCTTGTCGAAGATAACGAGATAGACTGTCATCTCGTTTTTCAGAAGAAAGGCGCTTATCTCATCAACGGCAACCTTCAGCGCCTTATCCTTCGGGTAGCCGTATACTCCCGAGGATATGAGGGGGAAGGCTACGGAATCGCACTTTTTCTTCTTTGCAAGGCTGAGGGAATTACGGTAGCAGGAGCGGAGAAGGTCTTCTTCACCGTATCCGCCGCCCTCCCATATAGGGCCTACGGTATGTATTACGTATTTTGATGGCAGGTCGTATCCCTTCGTTAACTTAGCCTCGCCTGTTTTGCAGCCCCCAAGCTTTCTGCATTCCGCAAGAAGCTCAGACCCCGCAGCACGGTGGATGGCACCGTCAACACCTCCACCTCCGAGCAGGGTCTCGTTTGCTGCATTGACTATAGCATCAACTGCCATTTTCGTAATATCGTTTCTGACTATTTCAAAAGGCATCCCATCACTCCTTTATCTTTATATTAATATTATAACACATTTTTTCCGTGTTTTCACGAAAAAACATCAGTCTGTTGCAAAAATGGTAACAAATCCCCGTGATTGTGGTGCGGGAGGAGGGATGCAAAAACTTTTTTTGAAAAAGGTTTTTTCTTCCTCCTAACTCCAAAAACTTTAAAAAGGGATTTGAGTAAGTTTGATTTATCGGAAGAGATATCACTTCTTTGAAGAAAAGCCCGTTAGGGCTTTAAAGGATAGACTGAAGAGAAAAAACTCTTCAGTCTATCCTTTTATAAAGTTTTTTGCGGAGCTTTTTTTCAAAAAAGCGACCGTCTCCTCTCGATAAATTCCAATTTAATACGCAAAACAACCGGGCTGTCGCAAAGTGCGACAGCCCGGTTGTTCTTAATATGTATAAAGCTCGCCGCACTCGAAGTATCTGGCTTCAGCATTGTCAAACTTTTTGTCGATATGGCGTGCAAGGGCCTCCATGGAGGACTTTTCGCTTCCTGCATGGCCGAGGATGAGAAGAGTCTTCTGCTCACCGAACTGAGCCGCATCACGGATAGGCTCGCCGTCTGCCCATTCGCAAAGCTCGCCGCCGATTACCATTTCCCACTCATTTCCCTCTGCAAATTCACGGTAGGAATCACCGCCTCGATGGCCGAGATTGAGCTTGATCTTTGTGATCTTGCCGGAATCCTTACCAACGATTCTGGGGTGCTTGAGACCGAGATTCTTCTTGATGCCCTCGACGATATCGCGAACCTCCATAGGCTCCTCGGAAACGAAGTATACGTCCTTGTCGAAATCGCCCTTCCAGCCCATCTTTTCAATAAAATCAAGGTTTACAAGGTCAATTCCTGCCATATGCATAGCATCGTGATAGCGGTAGATGGTGAGGCCGTACTTCTCGATAAGCTCTCGCTTCATTACGGAAAGACGGCTGCTTGAATCAAACTCGTCTACGTGGTTATAGAAAGTGGGCTCGTGTACTATGAGAAGATCTGCACCCCACTCACCAACTGCCTTGATAACGTCGGGAGTTGCGGTGAGGGTAGTTGCGATCTTTGTAACCTCGCACTCGGGATCGCCTATTTTGAGGCAGTCCACAGTCCAGCTTGAATGAACGTCAAGCCAACCGGGAGTAATAACCTCTCTCATTATATCTTTAGCCTTCATAATATACCTCCAAAAAATCTTTATAAAAACAGTATAACAAATATCAGGAATTTTTTCAACACTTTTGAATGCGTGAATATACTGTATATGAGAAATTTAAGAAAGGCGATAAATATTTATGACGAAAATTCCATTCCACGGATGTGCAACGGCTCTTATCACCCCTATGAAAAGCGGCGCTGTTGATTACCCTGCGCTGACAAGGCTTATTGAAAGACAGATAGAGGGAGGAGTGTCCGCCCTTGTCCCTTGCGGCACCACGGGAGAGGCTTCAACCCTCGGGCACGAGGAAAAAAGGCGGGTCATCGCCCATACAGTGGAGGTCACCAAGGGCAGAATCCCCGTTATTGCAGGCTGCGGCTCCACCTCAACGTCAATGCTTGCCATCCTTGCAAGGGAGGCGGAAATCGACGGCGCAGATGCCGTCCTCTGCCTGACTCCCTTTTATAATAAAGCCAACAACGAGGGCGTTTATCTCCATTTCAAAACGGTTTGCGACCACGTTTCCCTCCCTGTTATTGCCTATAACGTCCCATCCCGCACAGGTCTTTCCATTGATATGGAAACCTACGGCAGGCTTAGCGAAATTAAAAACTTCGCAGGAGTAAAGGAGGCATCGGGCAATGCCATGTATGCCGCTAAGGTGCTTTCGGGCTTTGGAGATTCTTTCCCTCTCTATTCCGGCACGGATGAGCTGACAGCACCCCTTTATGCCCTGGGCGCTTCGGGAGTCATCTCCGTTGTGGCAAACATAATCCCCGAAAAGGTGGCAGCCCTTTGCCGACTTTGTGAGGAGGGAAAGCTTTCCGATGCGGCAGAGGCCCAGATTTTGCTCCACCCTCTCACCGAAGCCCTTTTCTCCGAGGTCAACCCCATCCCCGTCAAGACTGCCCTCTGCGCCATGGGACTTTGTACCGATGAAATGCGCCTCCCCCTCTGCCACATGAACAGCTCAACGAAAATAAAGCTCCTTTACGAAATGAAGAGGATGAATATCATATAAAGCGGTTAATTTTAAAATTTGGGTTTGTCGGGAGGAGAGACGGTCGCTTTTTTGAAAAAAGCTCCGCAAAAAACTTTAAAAAAGAGTTCACTAAAGTTATCTTTAGTGAACTCTTTTAAGCCCTTACAGGGCTTTTCTTCAAAGAAGTAACATCCACTTCTCGGCAAACCCCAACTATATATATATCCCTTTTTAAAGTTTTTTGGGAGTGCAGAGGACTTTTTTACAAAAAAGTCCTTTGCTTATTCTCCTATCAGGCCTGAATTTGGATATTACTTTTTTGTCTTCATTTATCAAACCTATTGAAATGGGGGAAATCATTTGATATAATTAATGTATCAAATAAATTCGGAAAGTGAGATTTGTTATGGCAAAGATCAGAGTAACTGTCTGGAATGAGTACAGACACGAGAGAGATGAAGAAAAGATCGCAGAGGTTTATCCCGAGGGTATTCACGCGCAGATCGCTAAGGCTATCGGTACAGAGGATTTCGAAGTGAGAACCGCTACTCTTGATGAGCCTGAGCACGGTCTTACAGATGAGGTTCTTGACAACACCGACGTTCTTATCTGGTGGGGTCACATGGCTCACTGGGAGGTTTCCGACGAGATCGCTGAAAAGGTAAAGCAGAAGGTATACATGGGCATGGGTCTTATCTGCCTCCATTCTGCTCACTACTCCAAGGTATTCCAGAAGGTTGTTGGCACAACAGGTAACCTTCTCTGGGGTATGAACAAGCAGGAGATCGTTTGGAACATCAATCCCATCCATCCCATCGCAAAGGGTATTCCCACTCACTTCAAGCTTGAGGCTGAGGAGATCTATGCAGAGCCTTTCCAGATTCCCGAACCCGATGAACTCGTATTCATGGGTTGGTTCGAGACAGGCTACGTATTCCGTTCCGGCTGCTGCTGGAGACGCGGCTACGGTAAAGTATTCTACTTCCAGCCCGGTCACGAGGAATTCCCCGTATACTACAACGAAAACGTAATTCAGATCATCAAGAATGCTATCCACTGGGCAGCTCCTGCAGACACAGGCTACGTTAAGCAGTGGGGCGCTCCCTGCATCGGCGGCGACTTCGTTCCCGACGGAGAGCTTGAGTTCTTTAAGAAATAATAAAATCTAAAGGAAGGGGCTGCCTCGTGCAGCCCCGAAATTTACCTATGCCTATTGAAGAATATATGAAAGAAGCAGCACCCGTCAGCGGAAAGCGTGTTCTCGTTGAGATGAAGAGCACCCAAAATGATATGACCGGTGTAGGCTTTTTTACAGTTAAGGGCGCAAGACCCGAATCTCCCGACAAGCTTCTTTCCGACGTGCCCGACGGAGAAAAGAACGAATATAGCCTTGTCAGCGAGGGACTTCTCGAGGAGCGAGACGGAAGAATAATCCTTTCCTACGAGGAAAACGCCATCGAGGGCGTTACGGGATGCACTACCGTTATTTCCTTTGCCGCTGATATGCCCGAATGTGTAACAGTCGAGCGCCTCGGACCTCTCGCCTCTGTTTTTGTAATATCCAAGGGAGAGCGTCTTTTCAGCGTTTACCAGACACCTTACGGTGCTCTTGATATGTGCATCTACGCAAAAAAGGTGGAAAACACAATAACCGCAGAGGGCGGCACACTCAGTCTTGACTATGCCGTAGAGCTGAAGGGCCTCACAGCACAGCGCACAAGAATGGAAGTAAAGGTCAAATAAATGAGGATTTTTGCCAAGGCAAAAATTAACATCAATTATTCATTATTCACTATTCATCATTCATTATTCATTAAATTTCTACGAGGGGAGGTTTGTTATGAATCAGGCGGAATTCAGAAAAGAATTGAAAAACGGCCTTATGGGCACCTATCTTTTTTACGGTGACGAGGAATATCTCAAAAAGTTCTATGCAGGACGTGCCGAGAAGCACACTGTTGGCGATGACCCTGACCTTGCGTCCTGGAATACCCACGTTATCAATGCCGAGAACGATGCAAACCTCGGTGAACTCAGCGCGGCTGTTCTTTCCGTTTCCATGATGGGAGACAGAATATTCGTCCGCTACAATGCAGACCTCACGTCCCTCACAGAGGATGAAACCGATTCTCTTATAGAGATAATTGAAAATATTGACCCTTATAACACGGTCCTTCTCATCGTAGCTCCTCCCGGAGGCTTTGACCCCGGCACTGCGAAGAAGCCGTCAAAGATGTACAAGCGCTACGAGGCAGTAGCAAAGCTTGTGGACCTTACCTCGGAGACCCCCGCAGAGCTTAAAAAGTGGATGGCAAGGCGCCTTTCTCAGGATAATCTTGCTATCACCCCCGATGCACAGGAGCTTCTCATCAGCCGATCAACGAACAACATGTTCATTTTATCGGGAGAGCTTGAAAAGCTTGCGGCATATTCCCTTGCGAACGGTATTTCAACCGTTGACTCAGCAGTTGTAACAGAAATCAGCACAGTAACCGCCGAGGAGGATGCCTTTGCCCTTGCAAATGCTGTCCTTGAGGGCGACCGCCGCCGTGCTCTTTCCGTTCTTCATATTTATAAAACCCACCGAGAGCCTGCCGTTGCCGTTCTTGCATCGATCACCAAGTGTATCTGCGATATGATGACAGTATCATATCTTGCCGGAGAGGGAGCGGACAAGCAGACGGTAGCCTCGAAGATGAAGATGCACGAATACCGTGCCGGGCTTTATCTGAAGGCTGTTGCGGGCTCACCTCCCGAGCGACTTCTGGCGGCGGCAAAGCGATGCCGCGAGGCAGATCTTAAGCTGAAAAGCACTCAGCTTGACTACATAGCACTTGAAAGACTTATCTGCACCATCCCCGCCAAAAAGAGGATGAGATAAATGAATAGAATAAAAATAGACCTGCCCATCATAGTTGAGGGCAAGTACGATAAAATAAAGGTTTCCTCCGTAATTGACGGAGAGATAATCGTAACAGACGGCTTTGGAGTATTTAAAAGCCGTGAAAAGCTTACTCTTATAAAGCGCCTTTCTGCAAATGGAGTAATAATCCTCACCGATTCCGACGGTGCGGGAAAGCTTATCCGCTCCCACATATCGGGCGCTGTCCCTGCGGACAAGATATATAATCTGTATATTCCCAGGATAAAGGGTAAGGAAAAGAGAAAAAGAGAGGGCTCCAAGGAGGGTACTCTCGGGGTCGAGGGTATTGATGCGGCAACTCTCCGCGAGATATTCGAGACATTTCTTAAAAATCATGACGTTGCGAAAAAAAGCGGCGAAAAGGTAACGAAGGCAGACCTTTTCGAGTTCGGGCTTTCGGGAAGTGAAGGAAGCTCCGAGCGCCGCGACCGAATTGCAGAGAGCCTCGGACTCCCTCCCGGTCTTACCGCCCCTGCCTTTGTTTCGGCGGTTAACGTTATAATGACGAGAGAAGAGTTTGTGCTCCTTGTGCAAAGCACTGCGGAGCAGTGATATTGGCGGCTTTGAATATTTATCTGAAAGCGAGGGATGGCTGTGTTTGACGATTACTCCTGGATACTTATTCTGATTCTTGCGTTTTTTGTTGTAATGTTTGCGGCTTTTGCCATAGAAGGCAAAAAAGCAAGAAAAAAGCAGGAAGCTATTGATGAGGAAATATTGTCGGAGCCCGATCCCGAGCCTTTGGGCGAGTATGCGAGAGTCGTGTCCAAACGAATGGAAGAAGGATACGGCGGAACACCGAAAATGTCTCGTTATAAGCTGATGTTTATAGTAACCTTCCTTACGGACGGAGGAGAAACAAAGGAATTTTCCGTCAGCGAGGAGACTTACAGCCGTCTCAGCGAGCATCAAGCAGGTATGCTTATAACAATAGACGGTAATTTCTTCGATTTCGGAGACGGAGAAGAAATCTGACCGTCTGCGCAGTTACTTAACCAATAATAATACCCCCCTTTTTAAAGTTCTTTTGCTGCTTTTCTTTCAAGAAAAGTAGAGAATAGGATAAATTATGGAAATTGCTAAGAATTTTTTGCCTGTCACTCCTGAGGAGGTTCACGCCCTCGGACGTGACGTGCCCGACTTTGTTTACGTTTCGGGCGATGCATACGTTGACCACCCTTCCTTCGGTGCGGCTCTCATCTGCCGTGTTCTCGAGGCGGAGGGATTCGTTGTTGCAATGCTTCCCCAGCCCGACTACAAGACCTGCGAATCCATGAAGAAATTCGGACGCCCCCGTCTCGGATTCCTCGTTTCCTCGGGAAACATTGATTCCATGGTCTGCCACTATACTGCGGCTAAGAAAAAGAGAACAAACGACTACTATTCACCCGGCGGAAAGGCGGGTTACCGCCCCGACCGTGCCGTTATCGTTTACTGTAACCGTATCCGTGAGGCATACGGTGACGTGCCCATCATCATCGGTGGTATCGAGGCATCTCTTCGCCGCTGCGCTCACTACGATTACTGGACAGACAAGGTGCGCCGCTCTGTTCTCGTAGACTCCCGTGCCGACATCCTTTCCTACGGAATGGGCGAGAAGTCCATTGTCCGCATAGCGAAGCTTCTGGACAAGGGTATCCCCGTTAAGAAGATTCGTGATGTCCGCGGCACCTCCTATCTCTGTAAGAGAGGCGAGAAGATCAATTTTGAGTGCGCTCAGGGTATGGATGAGAACGGAGAGCCCATCGGCTACGATTACGATGAGCTGAAAACTGACAAAAAGACCTATGCCCGTGCCTTTGCCGTACAGTACAAGAACAATGACGGCATCAACGGCAAGGCTATCGTTGAATATTACGGCGACAGAATGCTGGTTCAGAATCCCCCTCAGCCTCCCCTGGAGCGAGAGGAGCTTGACCGTGTCTACAACATCCCCTTCAAGCGAGACTGGCATCCTATGTACGAGGCCGACGGAGGCGTTCCTGCCATCACTGAGGTCAAGTTCTCCATCACCCACAACCGTGGCTGCTTTGGCGGCTGCAACTTCTGCGCTCTCGCCTTCCATCAGGGAAGAAGCGTGCGCTCAAGAAGCATTCAGAGTGTAGTTGAGGAGGCCCGTCTTATAGCATCCCTCCCCGATTTCAAGGGATATATCCACGACGTTGGCGGTCCCACAGCCAATTTCCGTGCTCCCGCCTGCAAAAAGCAGCTTGAGAGCGGTGTTTGTCAGAACAAGCGCTGTCTTGTTCCCACTCCCTGTAAGAATCTCGAGGCGGATCACTCCGAATACATTGAGCTTCTGTCAGAGGTTGAAAAGATCCCCGGCATCAAGAAGGTATTTATCCGAAGCGGAATCCGCTTTGACTATATGCTTGCAGACCGCAGCGATGCGTTCTTCAGAAAGCTTGTTCGTGACCACGTCAGCGGTCAGCTGAAGGTTGCTCCCGAGCACTGCACAAGCCACGTGCTTTCCTGCATGGGCAAGCCCGACATTGCGGTATACGATAAATTCCGCGAAAAGTTCTTCCGTCTTTCCGAGGAGGAGGGACTCAAGCAGTATCTCGTGCCCTATCTTATGTCAAGCCACCCCGGAAGCCGACTTTCCGATGCGGTAGAGCTGGCTCTTTACACAAAGGAGATAGGTCTCAACCCCGAGCAGGTGCAGGATTATTATCCCACCCCCGGCACTGCATCCACCGTTATGTTCTACACAGGAATCGATCCCTTGACGGGAAAGGACATCTACTGTCCTACGGACTACCGTGAAAAGCAGCTTCAGCGTGCTCTTTTGCAGTATCGCCGTCCCGAAAACCGCAGCCTTGTAAGAGAGGCGTTGAAAAAGTGCGGCAGAGAGGACCTTATCGGCTTCGGTAAGGACTGTCTTGTAACTCCCGATATGAGAAAGGGACAGAGTCAGGGCAAGCAGGAGGCAAAGCCTGCTGCAAAGGGAGGAAAAAAGGTAGCTCCCGACAAGAAAAAGCCTCAGAAGGCAGCGGATAAGAAGCCTGTCGGCAAATCAAAGCCCGCTCCCGCAAAGAAGGGAAGCCCCAAAGGCAAGCCCTCCCCCAAGAATAATAAAAAAGGTACAAAAAGATAATTTTAAAAGGTCTGTTGCGATATAATCGCAACGGACCTTTTTCATATTTGGGTTCGAAATTGAGTGATGCACATTTTATGCGTCATCCTGAGCGGAGTAAATATCATGGTATGATATTTACGGAGTCGAACCCGACCCAAGGGAGGGCGCCCCTGCGGGGCGGGATCTCTAAAATTTGATAGACGCTATCAATAATCGTTCCTAGATCCTGCCCTCTAAAGAGGGCACCATCCCTTAGGATGGTTCGACTTCGCAAACAACTCACTGGGTTGTTTGCTGCGCTCAGGATGACGTATCAAGTGAACTCCCCGGCACATACAAATTTGTAATGGCATAAGCTCGTTTTTGTGTTCGCTTTTGTGTCCAAACTGTTTCCTTTCTGTGAGAGAGATTTTTATAAAAAGTTGTGAAACAATGACTGTTTTTCTATAATTCACACAATATATTTAAAATAGTTACTATTTGTTAATAATTTGTGCAGTATTCACATACGGAGAAAAATCACCCGATTTTTTGTGCAAAGTATTCAAAAAAATGGGTTTGCATTATGCGATTGATACAAAAACCGCTGTGTGGAAATGGTTGGTAAAAAGTAAACATAATTTACTACCGCTACAAAATAAACTGCATTATGTGATGAAATTGTGTTTTTTAACTGTATATTCCGTTCAAAAAGTAACATATATTTACCTGTATTTAGGGGTGATTTCAGGGTGCTGCCGGGCCTTCGGAAATCCCTTTATAAAAGAGGCCGAAAAGCCTTGAAATCAAGGGGATTCTCAATTTTGTAAAGCCTGCATATATGTAGGTAGAAACTTGACATAGAGCGCCTCTTGTGTTATCATAAATTGTATGCAAAAGGGACTTAAAGGCGTATTTTGTCCCGTATGCTCTGCGGCGCTGTCGAAAAAGGTCACGCTGCGAAAAACAGCGAGCCGAAAAGGCCGCCGAGCAGCCTTAAAAGGCACTATTCATAGTAGGAGGAAGAATCTTATGAGAACGACAAAGACCAAAAAGCTGCTTGCGTTTATACTTGCGCTTGTCATGCTTGTTGGCTCCGTTTTGCCCGTTGCAGCTGCTGATGCAAATGCAGATGCTGAGAGCGAAGCGGGAACAAAGGTATCTCTTCAGGAGCTGAGCGAGGAATATTCTCTCATCGGCTATGAGGAGTACAAGAGTAAGTACAACTACACCACGGAAACCATCGCCGGTCTCCGTACAGGAAAGTCAGTTACTGTTGCCGCAACTGACTACCTTGAAGGTGAGGAGTACACAACCGCAGAAATCAAGGTTGATAAGATCGACGGAAAGGATTGTATCATTACACCTCAGGTCGGTAAGGTATCCTGGAAGCTCACAGTCCCCGAGACAGGCTTCTACTGCGTTAAGATCGTATACCGTTCAACCACAGATCTGACAACAGATATCGAGCGTATCTTCACCATTAACGGTAAGGCTCCCTATCAGGAAGCAAGATACCAGAGCATGCCTAAGACATGGAACTTTGAGTATCTTTCCAAGGATGGCGAGAGAGAAGGCGCTTTCAAGCCTGACGTTACCGGTAACGAGCTTCGCCCTGTTGCTACAGTAGCTCATCAGTGGACTGAGTACAGTGTATCCGACGCTGACGGCTACTACACAATTCCTCTTGAGTTCTATCTCGAGGCTAAAGCTGAGGCTACAGACGACAAGCCCGCTACATCCGGTGAGATCATTCTCACACTTGACGGTGTACGTGATGAGATGGCTATCGCTGAGATAGGTATCTATTCATATGAGGAGCTTCAGTCCTATAGCGACTATATCAAGGAGCTTAAGGACAAGGGTCTCTATGATAAGACTCCCAAGGCAGAGGCTATCAAGCTTGAGGCTGAAATGCCCGAATACGTTTCCAACTATACACTCTATCCCGTATACGACCGTTCCTCTCCCCTTACAAGCCCCCAGGATTCTGTAGCTATTCTCAGAAACACCATCGGTGCAGATAAGTGGGTAAGCTCCGGTCAGTGGATCAGATACTCCTTCGAGTGTAAGGAGAGCGGTATGTATCAGGTAGGTATCCGCTTCATGCAGGATACTCTCCAGGGTATGTACTCCTCCAGAAGTGTAAGAATCAACGGTGAGTACCTCTTCGAGGAAGCAAAGTCTCTCCAGTTCCCCTATGACAGCCAGTTCCAGTATGACTATCTTACTGACGGTAACTCATATTTCGAATTCTATTTCGAAAAGGGCGAAACCTACAACATCGAGTTTGAAGTAGTTCTCGGAAGCTTTGCAACAGTAATCCGTCAGGTTAAGGGCGTTATCGACAGCCTTAACGAGGATTACCTCAGAATCCTTGAGCTCACAGGTGCTGATGCCGACGTAAACCGTGACTACGGTCTTACACGTGTAATGCCTGACGTAATCGCTGATATGGCTGTTCAGGCTGACGTACTTTACACACTCGTTGACTACATTACTGAGACAGCAGGTCTTAAGTCTGAAACAACATCTACTCTCGAGCAGGCAGCAGTTGTTATCGAGAGAATGTCTGAGGACGAAAAGGAAATCGCTGCTAACCTCGGTTCCATGAAGTCTTATATCTCCTCTCTCGGTACTTGGCTCGCAGACATGAGCGCACAGTTCCTTGAGATGGACTACATCAAGATCGTTCCTACAGGAACTGAAAGAGATAAGGCAGAGGCTGGCTTCTGGTCCTCCATGTGGTTCGAGCTCAGAAAGTTTGCAGCAAGCTTCTTTGCAAACTATGACTCCTTCTCCGTTGACGGCAAGGAAGGCGAGACAATCACAGTTTGGACATCCGCAGGTCGTGACCAGGCTCAGATCACAAAGAACCTTATCGACTTCGGCTTCACACAGGAAACAGGCACACAGGTAAGCCTTAAGCTTACAGCAGGCGGTGCCCTCCTTCCCTCTATCCTTGCAGGCGTTGGTCCTGACGTTTCCATCGACGCAACAAGCCCCATGGAAATGGCGATCAGAGGTGCGATCATGCCCCTTAACCACCATGACACATTCGAAGAGGTAATGGCAAGATTCTCCGATGCAGCGAGAACACCTCTTACACTTTACGGAACAACATACGCGGTTCCCGTTTCCCAGGGCTTCTCCATGATGTTTATCAGAAATGATATCCTCACAGAGCTCGGCCTTGAGATTCCCGAGACATGGGATGACCTCATGTCCATGGTACCTGTTCTCCAGTTCAACAACATGGAGATCGGTATGAGCCAGGATTTCGCAGTGTTCCTTTACCAGAGCGGCGGTCAGTACTGGAAGAATGAAGGTATGGCAACAAACCTTGACGACCATATGACCCTCGACGCATTTGAATATATGTGTAACCTCTTTACACAGTATTCACTTCCCACTGCATATGATGCGCAGAACCGTTTCAAGACAGGTGAGATGCCCATCATTATATCCTCTTACGTGCTTTATAATACACTTACCGTATTCGCTCCCGAAATCGCAGGTCTCTGGCAGTTCTACCAGATCCCCGGTACAGAGAGAGTTAACGAGGAAACAGGCGAGACTTATGTAGACCATACATCCATCTCCTCTATTTCCGGTGTTATCATCCCCAAGGGCTGCAAGAATGAAGAACTCGCATGGGACTTCATGGATTGGTACAGCGACAAGGACTTCAACGTTGACTACTGTAACGAAATGGTAGCTCTTCTCGGTCCTTCCGGTAAGACAACTCCCGCAAACATCGAGGCTCTCGCAGAGCTTCCCTGGACAGAAGCAGAGTATAAGGTTCTCGAGACTTGTATCAACGAGACAATCGCAATCGAGCCTTATCCCGGTGACTACTTCATCGGTCGTTTCACAGGATTCGCGTTTGCAGCAGCTTATAACGAGGGTGCAGACCCCTCCAGCGCTCTCCTTGAGTATATCGACTCTATCAACAAGGAGCTTTCCCGTAAGCGTAAGGAGTTCGAGCTTATGCTTAACGAGGATTGGAAGGCAATCGAGGCTTATATGGGCTTCGAATCCTTCGCCGAGTGGAAGACTTATTGGGAAGAAGAAGCTAAGAAACCCGACGATGACATGATCGGCTACATTCAGGACAACGCAGACGTTGAGTACTCCTACGTTGACTGGATGGAAGAGAAGGGTATCAGCGCTGACAGCTACGTTGAATACGAGCGTGAAGTTAAGCGCGGCGACACAGATCTCTCCTATAAGGAATGGCTTAAGAAGTAATTTCCTTCCTATTTATTATATATAAATAAATAAATAAAAAATAAACCGAGGCGGCGACCGTTTCGCCGCTTCGGAAAAAATCTAAAACAGGAGAAAAAGACATGTCTAAGAAAGCAAAAGAAGCTTTGGCCAATGGTACTATGACGAAGCGCCAGTGGACATGGCATCTTATGAAGCGCTATAAAGTCGGATATTTCATGATCATCCCCTTTATGGTTCTGTTCTTCATATTCACAATTATTCCTGTCGCCGCCTCCCTCCTCGTTGGTTTTACAGACTACAACATGCTTGAAGTACCCAACTGGGTCGGATTGGACAACTATATTACGCTGTTCCTTGACGACGACCTCTTTATCACAGCTCTTAAGAACACTGTAATCTTCGCAGTTCTTACAGGACCTACATCCTTTATCCTGTCCTTCGTAGTTGCATGGTTCATTAACGAGCTCAGCCCCAGAACAAGATCTATCGTAACACTGATCTTCTACGCGCCCTCTATCTCCGGCGGTGCGTTCACGATCTTCCAGTATATCTTTGCAAGTGACTCTTACGGTCTTGTAAACGGTTGGCTTCTGAAGTTCGGATTTATCGACTCTCCCATCCTCTTCTTCACAGACGTAAACTACATCGTTCCTCTCTGTGTTGCAATTTCTCTCTGGATGTCTCTCGGTACTTCCTTCCTGTCCTTCGTTGCAGGTCTTCAGGGTATCGACCGTGCTCAGTTTGAGGCAGCAGCTGTTGACGGTATCACTAACCGTTGGCAGGAGCTCTGGTACGTAACTCTTCCTAACATGAAGCCTCAGCTCATGTTCGGTTCCGTTATGGCTATCACAGGCTCCTTCGGCTACGGTGCAATGGTAACTGCTCTTGCAGGTAACCCCTCTACTGATTACGTAGCTTATACCATCTCCCACCATATCGAAGAGTACGGCGGAGCCCGTATGGAGATCGGTTATTCCTCAGCAATTTCGTTCGTATTGTTCCTGATCATGATCTCAGCCAATATGTTCGTTGCTAAGCTTCTTTCGAAGGTAGGTGAATGACGGTGAAAAAATTAAGAACCAGAAACCATTCCGTTGTTCTTAACAGAAGTGCCGGCGGTGACTTCGGTATCACCATCTTCCTGGTACTCCTCGGAGCTCTCATGTTCCTCCCTCTGTACTACACGGTAATGCAGTCATTCAAGCCTCTCGACGAGCTTTTCTACTACCCCCCTCGCTTCTACGTAGTTAACCCCACATGGAAGAACTACGCAGACCTCTTTAAGCTCATGAGTGAGTCCTGGGTTCCCTTCTCAAGATACATCTTCAATACAGTGTTCATCACAGTATTCGGTGTATTCGGTAACCTTGTTCTTTCCTCTCTCTGTGCTTATGCACTTTCCAAGATTCCTTTCCCCGGTAACGGCTTCTTCTTCCAGCTGATCCAGAAGTCACTGATGTTCTCCACAAGCGTTGGTGGTATCATCGTATTCGTTATCATTTCCTGGATGGGACTCATGGATAACCTTCTCTCCATCCTGCTTCCCGCATGGTGTTCCACTCTCGGACTTTACCTTATGAAGCAGTTCATGGACACAAACGTAACTACAGCAGTACTTGAAAGTGCACGTCTTGACGGTGCAAGCGAGCTCAGAACATTCTGGTCCATCGCGATGCCCATGGTTAAGCCCGCATGGCTCACACTTATCATCTACTCCTTCCAGGGACTCTGGAACTCCGGCGCTTCTATCTACATCTACTCAGAAGAGCTGAAGACACTTAACTACGCTATGACACAGGTACTTACAGCAGGTGTTGCCCGTTCCGGTGCTACCGCTGCTTCCGGTGTTATTATGATGGCCGTTCCGATCATTGTATTCGTTGTTTCTCAGAGCCAGATCATCGAAACAATGGGATCCAGCGGTATGAAAGACTAAGGAGGATAAAATGAAAAAAGCGTTTAAAATACTCCTTGTCGTAATGGCACTTGTAATGCTCCTCGCTATCGGAGCAAGCGCAGCTGCCCCCTACACAACATATACATATTCCGCAACAGGATTTGTACTTAACTCTCCCGATGCTTATACTCCCGACGTTGTTGTTGACTCCAAGTACATGGGTCCCGACATCCGCGGTGTATATCAGACAATCGGTAACGCAAGCGATATCGCAGTTGGCCTCGACGAGAAGATCTATCTCTCCGATGCAGGCAGCAATTGCATCTATGTACTTGATAAGTACTACAAGTACGAGTTCACAATCAGCTCCTTCGTTAACGAGCAGGGCGTTCCCGACGGATTCTCCGGCGTAAGCGGTCTTTATGTTAACGACAAGTACATCTACGCTTGTGACACAGATAACGCAAGAATCGTTATCTTCGACCTTAAGGGTAACTTCATTAAGACTGTTAACCAGCCCACAAGTGCACTCTTCGATGCAGACACCATTTACAGACCTATCGCAGTTGCGGTAGACTCCTATGGCCGTCTCTTCATCGTATCTGCAACCAGCTACGAAGGTATCATCGTTATGAGTGATATGGGTGACTTCTACGGTTACATCGGTGCTCAGAAGGTTGCAATCTCTGCATGGGATGCTTTCTGGAGAGAGATCAGACCTGAGTCTGCTGTTCAGGAAGAATTCGTATCTACAGAGTATAACAACATTACAATTGATGATAAGAACTTCATCTACGTAACAACATCTACAATCGATGAGTCTGCTCAGCAGAACGCAATCACAGGTAAGGACCCCTCCGGTACATACGCTCCTGTTAAGAAGCTCAACGCTTCCGGTACAGACGTTATGAACAGAAACGGTTTCTATCCTCCTTCCGGTGAGGTTAAGGTTTCTACTGAGGCAACAAGCACAATTCAGGGTGCTTCTGCTATCGTTGACTCCGCTGTAGGTCCTGAGGGCACATGGTCTATCATCGACCAGAAGAGAAGTAAGGTGTTTACATACGACGGTAACGGTAACCTCCTCTTCGCTTTCGGTGACTCCGGTAACCAGATCGGTTCTATCTCCAACATCAAGGCTGTTGCATATCAGGGCAACAACCTCATCCTCCTCGATAAGGATAACGGAAGCTTCACAGTTTACAGACGTACAGAGTACGGCGATATCCTTATTAAGGCTCTCGAGAACC
>JAZRRC010000088.1:0-11209 GCA_045650355.1 Candidatus Avispirillum sp.
TCTTCTTGGCGCAGCCGGCAATACAAAGCATAAGCAATGCAAGTGAAATTGCAATCAATTTTTTCATAAATATACCTTAGCGCTTCGCCTTATCCTTTTTTATAAGGATTCTCAGAGCCTCGACTGCAGTTTTGATTGCAGCTGAGGTATCCTCATTTCGCTTTTCGGGCATTGCGGATTTCTCTGTTTCCTGATTCCATACACAGTGGAATACGGCACCAGCTCTGAGCTTTCTTATTGCGCTTACGATAAAGAGGGTTGCGCCCTCCATTTCCGAGGCAAGACAGCCGCCTCTCTTCCACGCCTCCCACTTATAAAGAAGCTCGGGAGAGGTGGGCATGCTCTCAGGCTCGTGCTGACCGTAAAAGCTGTCCTTTGCCTGAACTACTCCTATGTGATGAGGATAGTCGAGATTTTCTGCAGCTGCAGAAAGTGCGCTTGTCACCTCAAAATCGGCAACTGCAGGAAACTCTATGGGCATATACTCCTTGCTTGTTCCGTCAAGGCGGATTGCAGCTGTAGAAATTATAACGTCACCGGGGTAAACCGTAGGCTGCATACCGCCGCAGGTACCTACTCTGATAAACGTATCCACTCCTATCCTTGCAAGCTCCTCAACGCAGATAGCGCAGGAGGGGCCTCCGATTCCTGTTGACACAACAAGTACCCTTTCTCCGTCAAGATAGCCGAGGTAGGAGTTATATTCGCGGTTATACATCACCTGCTTTGCATCGTCAAGATATGCGGCTATCTTCTCTACTCTGCCGGGGTCACCGGGGATGATGGCATATTTCGCCTTATGCTCTTCTGTCAATTTAATATGGTACTGCATATGTTCACCTCATTCTGCTACGTTTTTAGGAGAAAATCCCATGGGAAGCATCTCGGAAAGTGTAAAAACGCTGTATTCTTCGGGGCTTTTTGCAACTATGATCTCGAAATCACCGTCGCAAAACTCAGCCATAACCTGTCGGCAAACACCGCAAGGAACGAAGAGATCCTTTACGTTTCCGTCCTTGCCTCCAACTACTGCGATGGCAGAAAACTCTCTTTCGCCCTCGCTGACAGCCTTAAAAAATGCTGTTCTTTCGGCACAGTTTGTGGGTCCGTATGCTGCATTTTCTACGTTACAGCCCGAAAATACCCTTCCGGACCTTGAAAGAAGGGCTGCGCCTACCTTATAACCCGAGTAAGGCGCGTATGCTTTGTCCATTGCGGCAAACGCCAAATCTATAAGTTTTTCTTTTGTCATTTGGCAACCTCCGAAAGAAAGCTTTTACCGTCTATTTCTGCGTTTGACGAAAAATATTCGAGAATAGTCTTTCCGATAGACGAAAATCCGCCCTTTGTGCCGAGATTTGTTGCCTTTATGCAATTGCCGAATAATATAACAGGCACGTATTCTCTTGAATGATCGGTGCTGACAACGTATCCCGGGTCACATCCGTGGTCTGCTGTTATGATAAGAAGGTCGTCCTCTCTCATAAGCGGTATAAAGTCGGAGAGCCAGCAGTCAAATTCGGTAAGTGCTGCAGCATATCCGTCAATATTATTTCTGTGGCCGTAGAGCATATCGAAATCCACAAGATTTACAAAGCAAAGTCCCTCGAAATCACTCTTTACATATTCAAGAGTTTTCGCCATTCCGTCGGTATTGCCCGAAGTGTAAACGTGCTCTGAGATGCCCTTCCCTGCAAAGATATCGTATATCTTGCCTACAGCAATTGTACTGAGTCCTTTTTCCATGAGGGCATCAAGCATAGTCTTTGCAGGAGGCTCGATGGAATAATCGTGGCGGCGGGACGTTCTTTCATAGCTTCCCGATTCACCTATAAAGGGACGGGCAATAACTCTGCCAACACCGTGCTCTCCACGAAGCATTTCTCTTGCAATTTTGCAATACTCATAGAGAGTTTCCACGGGAACGATATCCTCGTGGGCGGCAATCTGGAAAACGCTGTCTGCAGAGGTATAAACGATAAGATCGCCCGTTTTCACGTGCTCATCACCGTAGACCTTTATAACCTCAGTGCCGGAATAAGGCTTATTGCAGATAAATCCTCTGCCCGTCTTTTTGGAGAATTCCTCGATTATCTCAGGGGGAAAGCCCTCAGGATAGGTAGGGAGCGGATTTTCTGATACAATGCCTGCAATCTCCCAATGACCGATGGTGGTATCCTTACCCTTGGAAAGCTCAGAAAGGCGGCCATAGGCGCCCTCAGGCTCATTTATACCCTCAAGATAGTCTACTCCGTCTATATTGAAAAGGCCCATCCTTTTCAGGTTTGTTATATTGAATTTTTCAGATCTTGAAATCGATCTCAGGGTGTTTACGCCAACGTCGCCGTAATCAGCGCTGTCGGGCATTTCACCTATTCCGAGACTGTCGAGAACTATTAAAAATACTCTTTTCATAATTAATCCTTAGGCTCAATTACGGGAAGCTTTTCAAACTCAACTGCAGAGTCGAGAGCAAGCTTCATCATCTGTGTAAACGTCTTTTCACGGCTTTCGGCATCGAGAGCTGTGAAGGGAGGATAAAGAATATCGGAAATAGTGCAGATAGCAAGGGCTCTCATGCCGAGGCGCATTGCTGTGCAATAAAGGGCTGCAGCTTCCATTTCAACTGCAAGGCATCCCATTTTAGCCCAATTTGCAGAGGGGTATGAATCATCATAGAAGGTATCGGAGGAATAGAGATTTCCGACCTGCACGTCGATTCCCTCTCTGTCTGCCACCTTTTTGAGGTTTTCAAGGAGAGAATAGTCGCAAATAGGTGCAATAGTGCCGTTCATGCCGTACTGTGCGGGGAAATTGGAGTTTGTGCAAGCGCCCATTCCAACTACGATATCACGCACCGCAACGCCCTCTCTCAAGCCTCCCGCACTGCCTACTCGGATGATATTCTGCACACCGAAATATTTGTAAAGCTCGTAGCTGTAGATACCGATGGAGGGCATACCCATGCCGCTTGCCATAACGGAAACCTTTGTTCCCTTATAATAGCCTGTATAGCCGTTTACACCGCGGACACCGTTTACAAGGACGATATCCTCAAGGAAATTCTCTGCTATAAACTTTGCACGAAGAGGGTCTCCGGGCATAAGAACGGTCTTGCCGAAGCCGATTTCGTTTTTAAGATCAATATGAGGTGTCTTTTTTGTCATTTTCTTCACCCTTTTCCAAAGCTTTTACGATTTTTACGATTCTGGAAGTGCCGAGGCGGGATGCGCCGAGGGCGATGAATTCCTCTGCATCCTCGATGGAGGAGATACCGCCTGCTGCCTTAATTTTAAGCTCAGGAGCCACGTGAGACGCAAAGATCTCAACGTCGTGTCTTGTTGCGCCCGCTGTGGAAAAGCCTGTGGAGGTCTTTATATAGTCAGCATCGGAGGCTGAAACTATCTCGCACATCTTGATCTTTTCCTCGTCTGTGAGAAGGCAGGTCTCGATAATGACCTTGTGAAGCTTGCCGTTGCAGGCTTCCTTGATCTTATTGATCTCGGAAAGAATAAGCGCATATTTTCTGTCCTTGAGATGTCCGATATTGATGACCATATCGATCTCATCAGCGCCGTTCTTAACGGCATCCGCAGCCTCAAAGCACTTTACCTCGGTTGTGGAATAGCCGTTGGGAAAACCGATTACTGTGCAGATTGCAAGTCTGTCGCCCACGTATTCCTTTGCCGCCTTAACGTAGGAAGCAGGAATACAGCAGGATGCGCAGGAATACTTGATTCCGTCATCAAGCAAAGCCTTGATCTCTTCCCATGTGGCGGACTGGGAAAGGAGAGTGTGGTCTACTTTTGAAAGTATATCTTTGATGTTCATAGCGGTCACCTCATGATATTATTTTATATATAAATTATACCCTTATTCTTCCCTTTCTGTCAATAGCTATCACAATGCAAAAAAGCCCCGAGGGGCTTTTTTACTACTGTGATATTTTAACGTCGATTCCTCTTTCGAGAAAGGCATTGGTCCAGCGGTCCTTATCTGATTGCGCTGCATCCTTTTGGCTAAATACGTTCTCTTTTCCGATTCGCTCCGCCTTTGCAACGCCGAAGCTGTGGTAAGCCATAATTTCAGCATATCTGTATTTTCCCTCGTGCTTTTTGAGGAAAGCGCAAAGGAGGTCTATATCCTCCTCGCTATCGTTAACTCCGGGAATCATGGGGAGTCTTATAATAACGTCGGCACAGAGAGAAAACAGCATTTCAAGGTTTTCTATGATCCTTTCGTTGTGTACTCCTGTCAGCTCCTTGTGGCGCTCGGATTTCATGCATTTCAGGTCATAAAGGAAGGTAGCACCCATCTCAAAGGCTTTTTTATAAAAATTCCTCTCTCCGTATCCGCAGGTCTCGATTGCTGTGCCGATTCCCTCTTCTTTTGCCTTCTTGATTATCTCAAGGGCAAAATCTGCCTGCATAGAAGGCTCGCCGCCGGAAAGAGTTATTCCGCCGCCGCTTGTTTCATAAAAGATCTTATCCTTTCGGGCCTCGTTCATGACCTCATCGGCTGTGACATTCTTGCCGAAGAGCTCGTTTGCACCCGCAAGGCACATTCCCACGCACTGAGCGCATCCGTCGCATTTTGATCTGTCGTATATAACTGTGCTGTCAACGATGGTGCGGGCCTTGCAGGTAGGAAGGCATCGGCCGCAAAGAGTGCATTTTTCTCTGTTATAGGCAAGGGACGGTGTGCTTTTCATACCCTCGGGATTGTGACACCAGATACAGCGCAAGGGACAGCCCTTGAAAAACACGTTGGTTCTGATGCCGTCTCCGTCGTGGAGACAGTATCTCTGTATATTAAAAATAGTTCCCATAATAAACCGTACTTTCTATGTGTTTAAAGATATTTTACATCAACAAAAATAGGTTTACAATACAATTTTCAGATAAAGTAAATTTTTTTGAGTTCCTACTTTACAAGTGCTGGTTTGTGAGTTAAAATATATTGTATTTCTACAAAGGCATGGTACTTTTATGAGCATTAGAATTGGTATTTTCGGATACGGAAATCTCGGCCGCGGAATTGAATGCGCCATTCGTCAGAATCCTGACATGACACTTGCGGCAGTATTTACACGCCGTCCTCCCGAAACTCTTAAAATAGGCACTCCCGACGTTCCCGTTTGTCACGTCGACGACGTGCTCAGCTATAAAGACAAAATTGACGTTATGATCCTTTGCGGCGGAAGCGCAACAGATCTTCCCCATCAGACTCCCGCACTTGCGGAGAATTTCTGCGTTGTTGACAGCTTTGATACTCACGCAAAAATCCCCGAGCATTTCGAGAACGTTGACCGCGCTGCAAAGAAGGGCGGTCACACAGCTATGATCTCCGTTGGCTGGGACCCCGGTATGTTCTCTCTCAACCGCCTCTATGCAGGCGCAATCCTTCCCGAAGGCAAGGATTACACCTTCTGGGGCAAGGGCGTCAGCCAGGGACACTCAGATGCCATTCGCCGTATTGAGGGTGTTGTTGATGCTAAGCAGTACACAATCCCCGTTGAAGCGGCTTTGGAGGCTGTTCGCACAGGAAGCGAGCCCTCTCTCACCACACGTGAGAAGCACACAAGAGAGTGCTTCGTTGTAGCCGAGGAAGGCGCGGACCTTGCAAGAATCGAAAAGGAAATCTGCGAGATGCCCAACTATTTCGCAGACTATGATACAACAGTTTACTTCATTTCCCTCGAGGAATTAAAGCGTGACCACAGCGGTATCCCCCACGGCGGCTTCGTTATCCGCACAGGAAAGACAGGCGCTGACAAGGAAAACAGTCACGTTATCGAATATAGCTTAAAGCTTGACTCAAACCCCGAGTTTACAGCAAGCGTTATCGTTGCATTCGCACGCGCAGCCCACAGACTTAACACTATGGGCGACTACGGCTGCAAGACAGTATTCGATATCCCACCTGCCCTCCTCAGCCCCAAAAGCGCAGAAGAGCTCAGAAAAGAGCTTCTTTAATAGAAAATCCCGTTGCGATGCAACGGGATCTTTTTATTCTATTTTATGTTTTTTAGAGTTTATCACTAAGCAATTATCGTCCTTCCAATATATATCCATTTTGGAAACATCTAAAATTTCACCTGTATTAATTCTAACGGGAGCTTTTTTTAGTTTAAATATCAATGCATTAAAACCTTTATCCTCACACACTTGAATAAAGAAATCTCCACCGAGTGCACCCTGATCGGCATATATAACCTCTGCGTAATAACTTTCATTGGGAGATTCTACCGTTTTAACAACTGTATTTACGCCAAAATCTCCAAAAACAAAAACAAGAAAGGAAATTAAGCAAGCCGGCAAAAGCATTAACACAGCTAACACAACGGAAAGCATTTGAAGTATTGCATCCTCTCCATACTCTAAGGTAATATGCACGCAACACGCTAAGGAAACAGTCATACATATGGCTACAAAAACACTTTTAGAAACAAAAACAAAGAACACGGCATTTATTAACGAAAACGGCATTATGATCGCAGCCATTATGATAACCGCTTGATTTGTATATTTGTTCTTAAAAATAAAGTCAAGCACTACGATAACAGCTGAAACCACAGCTATTATAACAGCAAAGACAGGAGCGCTGCAAAGCTCAAATGAATAGCCGAAGCAGGCTGACAGCACCGTACCCAAGGGCAAAAGAAGCGTTAGCCCGAATAGCACGTAGATTAAAATCGGTATTACTTTTTTCATAGAAATCACTCTTTTCCAAGCATTTTTGCATAGCTCTCGGAGAGGATATTTGAAAAAGAAACAAAAATGAAGGTTAAGAATATACCGATTCCGAAAACAAATAATACTCTTACAGTATTTTCTAAAATCTCGGAAACGTTACTATTGGTAAACGCCGCTATAATCATACCTTCATAGTGAATTTCAGCCCAAATATAGCAACAAACTGTGATAAAGATAGTTAAAAGGCAAGAGCAATTTGAAAAGATTTTTCTTGTCTTATAAACTCTTATAAAATACCAATTTGCCAAGGAAAGCATAAATCCCGTTGCGGGGATGACAAGATTATATGCCCAAAATCCGTTAAAAAGGTGGTCGTAGGATGTGGAAGCCTCCATTGAAACACCAATGGTGATCAACGAAAAGGAAACAAATAACAGCAAAGACTGCAAGATCGAAGCCTTCCAATAGTTGATCTTTCTGAATTTTACAGGAGTTTCTGCGATTTTTTCAACTTTTGTCGGTGTTTTCATATCATCGCATATTTTTTTGCATTCCGAACATTCTTTAATATGCGCTTCAACTGCTTTTGTGCTTTCATCACTGCAGCAGCCGTCAATGTAAAGTGGAATCAAATCCTTAACAATATCGCAATTCATAGCTTTACCTCATTTTCTCTAATAATTTTTGCTTTGCACGGTAAAAAGTGACTCTTGCCCAGCTTTCGCTTTTGGAAAACAATGCGCTGATTTCCTTGAGTGAAAAGCCACCGAAAACAGATAGCATAAATACTTCCTTATAAGGCTCTTCAAGCTCGTGCAAGCAATGCAACGCCTTATTATAAAGCTCTTTATTTATAAACATCTCTTCGATATTTGCGCTTTCATCTGCCTTTTCGGGCAAATTTTCGTAATCTATCTTTTTTTGCTCGTTGTACCATGCAAAATATGTATTCTTTGCTATACTGCAAAGCCAAACAGATGCTTTTTCTTTATTTATGAGTGAGGCATAGTTCATATACGCACGAAAAAATGTTTCCTGCGTAAGCTCCTCAGACAGCGATGCATCCCGCGTCATTTTCATTAAATATTTGAAAATAAACTCTTTGTTTTCATTGAATAGCTTTTCAAATTCTGTCACTTTCTCACCGTCCTTTCATTTATTAGATTGAAATGAATAGATAACGTTACAACATTATAGCATATATTTTTGATAAAATCAAAAAAGATGCCGCATCTTATGCGACAGCTTTTAATTACTGAATTATACAAGCCTGTTCGTAAACAAGGGCGTGGCTCTTTTCTACGTCTTCCTTGGGATATTCGATGATTCCTCGCATGGGGTCACAGAAAATATATGTAGTATCGGTATATCCTATCAGTACGAAGCAATGGGAGTAGTTTCGCCAGATGATCTCCTCGCCTTCCTCTGTATATATCGTTCCGAAAATCTCAGAATTCTGGTTCATATACATTGTTCCCCAGAAGATAACGGGGGTACCTCGTGCAACAAACTCCTTATAAGCCTCAAGTCCTCTGCCGCTGACGTCGGTAACCGCTCTGAATTCTCCGATTGATGCGAAATAATTATCAGCAGTCGTTACGATACAGGGTGCATAGCAGCCTACACCCAGGTCTCTCGGGTCTCCGAGGTATTTATAGAAGGGATTGTCTCCGTTTGAGGAAAAATATCCTCGGGGCATATGATTGTCGATAAGCTCATCTGTTGTTACGTCATAGCCAAGGTAATTCAGCACCATTGTGAGTGAAACCACCTCACATCCGTTAGGATAGTTGGGCATCTGGAACTGACATTTCACGTCAAGGAGCGCTCTCTCTCCTATTCCGTGGAGGGTACCTGTTTCTCTTTTCTGATTGGCAAGGCATCTGTTACAGTATCTCAGCTCTGAACCTGTTACGGTTATGGTTGCAGGCTTTGTCATTATCCAGTCCTGCCAGTTGTGATCGCAATAAAGGTCTCCTCCGCGAATCTCATAGCCGTCATGAAAATAATATTTGCTCATATCCTCCGTTGTTTCTGCAACGGTGGTTTCTTCCTTTACTTCTTTTGTTTGAGCGGGCTTCTTCTCTTTTTTGTCCGCTTCTTTGCCGAATATAAATATCGCTCCTACAATAACTCCTGCGAGCAAAAGAACCGCCAGGGCTAATGCTATAATTCCGTATACGGAGCCAAAAATCTTTTTCAATATATACTCCTCTGCCGCAAAGGCAAAATTTTACAAAATACTCTTACATTATAGTAAATTCGCAGGTCGTTGTAAAGAGGAATTTTAAATAACAAAAAGCTTGCAGATAAAATCTGCAAGCTTTTTTCGTTATCTCTCTTCACGGAAATAGTTGAGTCCCAGAGCTGCGGGGAGACCGCTTGAGCCACGCTTATTTCTGATGGAGGTTACAATAAGAACGATTGCTGTGATAATGAAAGGAAGCGCCTGATAAAGCTGTGTGGGAATATCCGCAAGCCAGCCGAGAGCCTCGGGGAATGCGTTTGCAAGGCTTGTTCCTGATGCACGGAGCGTATTGAAGAAGCCGAATACAAACGTTCCGAGAATAGCAAATGCAGGGTTCCAGTTTGCAAAAATAACGAGAGCTACTGCGATCCAGCCGTATCCGTTGATCCAACAGCTTGAGTTGAAGGAGCCTGAAAGGTTGAGGGCCATATAGTAGCCGCCGATACCCATAATTCCGCAGCCGAGGCAGATATGGAGATACTTCATTAGCTTAACGTTGATACCTACGGAGTCTGCCGCACCGGGATTCTCACCAACAGCACGAAGCTTGAGACCTGCAGAGGTATGCTTGAGGTACCACCATGCACAAACTGCGATAGCAATACCGAGATATACGAAAATATTATGGCTGAAAAGTCCCTTTCCGATTACGGGGATGTCGGAAAGAAGGGGGATGGAGATATCCTTGAAGCCATCAACGATATTCTCATAATTACCCATTTCGGGCCAGCCCTTTGCCTTGAGACCGTTACCTACGAAGAAGTAGATACCGAGACCGAAGGTTGTAAGAGTAAGATCTGTGATGTTCTGGTTTGCCTGGAAGGAAACTGTGAGAACTGCGAAAAGAAGACCGCAAAGCGCACCCATTACAAATGCGGATGCAATACCGAGGCCGAGGCTGTTTGCAAAGCAGCCGAAGATATATCCGAAAATTGCGCCAACTGCCATGGTACCCTCAACACCCAGGTTAAGGCTTCCAGATTTCTCTACGATGATCTCACCGACAGTACCGTACAGAAGGGGGATATTATAAATAATGATATTGTGTATAAAGGAAGTTATTACGCCGACCTTATCCATTATTTGATCCTCCTTTCTTAGCTATAACGATACGGAAACGGATAAAGAAATCTGCAGCAAGTACAAGGAAAAGAATAATTCCCTGGAGCATATTTGCAAAGCTTGAGTCTACCTGACCGAAGGTTGCCGCAGCAACTACGGAGCCGTGCTGAAGCACGCAGATGAGCATTGAAACAACGAAGATCATTACAGTATTAAGCTGTGCAAGCCATGCAACGATGATACCTGTCCAGCCTACGTCGCTTGTAATGGCAGAGGAAAGAACGCCGGCAGTACCAACCTTAAATGCCGCTGCAAGACCGATGAGAGCTGCGGAAAGGAATACTGTACGGAGAATGATCTTATTAACCTTCATACCCGCATACTTTGCAGTGCCCATGCTGTCACCGACAACGCTGATCTCATAGCCGTGCTTTGTATGCTTGAGATAGATGTAAATAAGCGCACCGATAATTACTGTGAGAACTACGCAGATATTAAGCTCAAACTTTTCACCGATGGGAATTGCAAAAAAGGTTGCAAGATCGGCAAAGCTCTTGAAAACGGGGCGGGCGGAATCCTCGGAAAGGAAGAAGTTCCAGTCTGCCTTTGTTTCTGCAATAAAATACAGGATATAAAGAGCAATGTAGTTCATCATCAGGGTCATAAGAGTTTCGTTTGTGCCGAATTTAACCTTGAGCGCACCTGCAATAAGACCGTATGCACCTGCAACGAGCATTGCCGCAAGGCACATAAGAATGAGAGTGAGCCACATAGGTAGAACGGGACCAAGCTTGAATACTACGAATGCCGCTGCAATGGAGCCTACGATGAACTGACCCTCACCGCCGATGTTCCAGAATCGCATCTTGAATGCAAGGCTGAGAGCAACGGAGGTAAGAACAAGGGGTACAAACTCCTTGAAATAGTTCATAAAGGTCTTATATGCGATACGGTTGCCGACGGTACCCATTGTGAACATCTGATAGTAATATTCAATAGGGTCTACACCGATGGAGAGAAGGACGATAGCGCCGATTCCGAGAGCCGCAAGAACTGCGAAAAGATAGAAAAGACAACGCTTCCAGAGAGGACAGTTATCTCTTTTTACAATATGGAGACTCATGCTTCTTCATCCTCCTTGTTTTCAGTTTTAAAGAGGGTATCTCTTGCGATACCTGCAGGCTTGTCCTCATACTTATCTGTG
>JAZRRC010000089.1:0-12495 GCA_045650355.1 Candidatus Avispirillum sp.
ATAGCACCTGAAAGCGCGCGCTCCTTCTCTGTGAGCTCACGAACTGTATCGGAGAACTGATCCTCAGTTACCTCAACGTATACATCGAATGTATCTGTACTGCCCACACGGTCAACTACGATCTGGTAGTTAGGTGTATAGCCCTCCTTAAGAAGAACTGTCTCGATCTGTGAGGGGAATACGTTTACGCCGCGGATGATGAGCATATCGTCGCTACGACCCATGGGCTTGCACATCTTGATATGTGTTCTGCCGCAGGAGCACTTCTCACGGTGAAGAATACAGATATCACGGGTTCTGTAACGAAGGAGGGGGAACGCCTCCTTATCAAGGCTTGTGAATACAAGCTCACCCTTGGATCCCTCGGGGAGAACCTCGCCTGTATCGGGATCGATGATCTCTGCATAGAAGTGGTCCTCGTTGATGTGCATACCTTTCTGTGCGGAGCACTCGAAGGCAACACCGGGGCCGCTTGTCTCTGTGAGACCGTAAATATCATATGCCTTGATGCCGAGCATCTTCTCGATATCGCGGCGCATCTCCTCTGTCCAGGGCTCTGCACCGAAGATACCAGCCTTGAGGCTGAGGTCATCTGCAGTAAGACCCATTTCCTGGAGAGTCTCTGCGATATAGTGAGCATATGAGGGAGTACAGCAAAGAATTGTGGAGCGGAGATCCTGCATGAAGCCGATCTGGCGCTCTGTATTACCGCTTGACATGGGAAGAGTGAGACAGCCAACCTTGTGGGAGCCGCCGTGGAGACCTGCACCGCCTGTGAAAAGTCCGTAGCCGTATGCAACGTGGCATACGTCCTCATTTGTTCCGCCTGCAGCCATGATAGCTCTTGCGCAGCAGTCCTCCCAGAGAACAACGTCGTTCTGGGTATAGAATGCTACAACACGCTTACCTGTTGTACCGCTTGTGGAATGGATACGAACACAGTCGCTGAGGGGCTTTGCCAAAAGACCGTAGGGGTATGCGTCGCGAAGGTCTGCCTTTGTAAGGAAAGGCAATTTATATATATCGTCAATACTCTTGATATCTTCGGGAGTAACGCCCTTCTCCTCCATGAGATTTCTGTAATAGGGCACATTCTCATATACGTGCTTGACCTGCTTTACGATTTTCTCGTTCTGCCAGGCCTTGATCTGTTCAACCGAGGCACATTCGATCTCGGGCTGATAGTATTTTTCCATTGGAAACACTTCCTTTCTGACTAGACAAATTTTATCACAATCCCATTTTTTTGTAAATACAATTTCCCAAATTTATTTACAGAACAAGCGAATATTTACGCCGTTTCTTGTGCTGCCATCCCTTCACTTTGATAAAATGTAATCTAAGACCTTGCTCTGCCCTTACTTGTGTGTTATAATGATACGATTAACAAAGTGAGGTTACATACTATTATGCCTGATGCAAACATTGAATTTCAGTACAACTTATTAAAAAGAAAACTTTTCGACAAATACTATTCAAAGCTGAACGACGTTCAGCGAGAGTGCGTTTATACAATCAACGGTCCCCTTATGATCCTTGCAGGTGCGGGAAGCGGAAAGACCACCGTTCTTGTTAACCGTCTCACATACATCGTTCGCTACGGCGATGCCTACAAAAACGACTGGGTGCCCGACGATATTACAAGCACAGACCTTCTCGATATGCAAAAGGCTTACGATACACTCTCCAGAGATGAGCTGGGAGCATATCTTGAGCGTTTTCGCATCATGCCCCCTCCTGCATGGGCAGTTCTTGCCGTTACATTTACAAACAAGGCTGCAGGCGAGATAAAGGAGCGAGTTTCGGCTTGCTTCGGTGAGGGCTCAACAGAGGGCGACGAAATGTGGACAGGCACCTTCCACTCCATCTGCATGCGTATTCTCCGCCGCTACGGCGACCTTCTCGGCTATGAAAAGGGCTTTGGCATCACAGACACGGATGATGCGAAAAAGCTTATTACAGAGTGTATGAAAACTCTGAATATCGACACAAAGAATATGCCCGTAAAGTCTGTTATGGCGCAGATAAGCAACGCAAAGAACCACCTTATGGACCCTGAGGAGTTTGAAAAGGAATTTGCAGGCGACTTCAGAATGAAGAAGATTGCAGAGATCTATAAGCTCTATCAGTCCCGTCTCAAGTCCTCAAACCTTGTGGACTTTGATGATATTATCATGCAGACCGTTATCCTTCTCGAAAGATTTGATGACGTTCTCAAGAGCCTCCAGAACAGATTCCGCTTCATCTCCATCGACGAGTATCAGGATACGAACCACGCCCAGTTCCGCCTCGTTTCCCTCCTTGCAGGCTTCTATAAGAACCTGATGGTAGTAGGTGACGATGACCAGTCTATCTATAAATTCCGCGGCGCTACGATCGAGAATATCCTTACCTTTGACGAGACCTACCCCGAGGCAAAGGTCATTCGCCTTGAGCAGAATTACCGCTCCACAAAGACAATCCTTGATGCGGCAAACGCAGTTATCGCAAAAAACAAGGAGCGTAAGGGCAAAAAGCTGTGGACAGACGGTGATAAGGGCGAGCTTATTAAGTCAGTAAAGCTTCAGAATCAGCTTGAAGAGGCAAAATATATATCCGATACTGTTGCAACCCTCCATGAGGACGGCGAGGAATTCCGCAATTTTGCAGTTCTCTACAGAACAAACGCCATGTCCCGAGCAGTGGAGCAGGCCCTTGCAAAATCAGGTATTCCCTACCGAATGCTTGGCTCTCTCCGATTCTTTGACAGAGCTGAAATCAAGGATATCCTTGCATACCTTTGCGTTATCAACAACCCCGGCGACTCCGTGCGCCTTCGCAGAGTTATAAATATGCCCAAGCGTGGCATCGGTGATAAATCCATCTCCGTAGCCCAGGAGCTTGCGGACGTTGAGAACACAACTCTTCTCAATATTATGAGAAACGCAGGAAATTATAAGGCTATCCCCGCAGCGGCATCCGTTTCAATGATGGCACTTGCGGAGCTTATAGATAATCTTCGCGCATCAGCCGCTGATATGAAGATCTCCACCCTTATTGAAAACATCTCCGTAAAGACAGGCTATCAGGCAATGCTTGTTGCCGCAGGAGAGGCGGAAAAGGACAGACTTGAGAACATCGGAGAGCTTGTATCAACTGCAGCTCAGTATGAGGAAAATACGGATAACCCCTCAATCTCCGAATTCTTAGAGGACGTTGCCCTCGTTACGGATATCGACCGCTACGACGATACTGCAGATGCAGTTGTCCTTATGACTATCCACGCCGCAAAGGGTCTTGAATTCAAGAACGTATTTCTCCCCGGCTGGGAGGAGGGCATCTTCCCCGGCTTCCAGTCTATTATGAATCCCGAGGAGATAGAGGAGGAGCGCCGTCTTGCATACGTTGCAATGACCCGAGCTGAAAAGCGCCTTTATATCACCCACGTTCATCAGAGAATGCTCAACGGCTCTACTCTTTATAATAAGGAATCAAGATTCCTTCGCGAGGTGCCCGAGTGGCTTTGCGAGGAAAAGGATACTACCCAAAGCGCCTTTGGCTCATCTTACGGATCCTCCTACGGTGCGTCCGATGAGTATTCCTACGGAAAGAAAATGCCTTCCCGTGCAGGAAGCACGCCTATATATAACCATTCCGCACCCGGTGCAGGATGGGGCACAGGCGAGGAGCGCGCAGCATATACGGGCAACGTGCCGAAGGCTCCCCGCAAGTCAACCCTTCCCACGGTTGGCGGCATAGGAGCTTCCCCTGCACCTAAAAAGGCACCTATCGAAACATTTGATAAAGGCGACCGCGTACGCCATACAACCTTTGGCGCCGGCATCATCACCGACGTTAAGCCCATGGGCGGCGACGTGCTCTATCAGATCGATTTCGAAAAGGTCGGCACAAAGAAGCTTATGGCATCCTTTGCAAGACTGAAGAAGGATTAAAATTAACAAATGGATTCTAACAAGGAATTGCCGACACGAAAAATCATTCGTGTAAAGAACTATAATTACAGTTCAAAAGGCGCATATTTAGTAACGATCTGCACCGATGACAGAAAACAATTGTTATCGAAAATTTGCATGCACGAGACACAAGGACAAGACGAGGTAGGGGATGGCGCCCTCGACATCCCGCCATGCACCAAACAAACACCTCAAGTAATACTGACACCTATAGGTAAAATCGTTGAAAAACATCTGCTTTCCAGCGAGAAAATCTCCGGAGTTGAAATTAACTGTTACGTAATTATGCCCGATCATATTCATGCGATTATCTTCCTAAAGCCGGACAAATACGAAAACAAAGGTAACGGGATGCCGAGGGCTCCATCCCCTACCAATCATATGATTCCTCATATCGTTTCTACATTTAAAAGATTCTGTAATAAAGAAATAGGGTTCAATATTTTCCAGCGTTCATATTTTGAACATATCATTAGAGATAAGAAAGATTATGAAACAAGAAGAAAATACCTCCTCGAAAACCCGCTTCGCTGGTATTACAAACACATGAATCAGGTACATTCAAACAACTGAAAAATTGTTTTTTCAAAGATCACAGCAAATAAGAGGTAACCTATGACACGGGAAGATGCTTTTTATTTTAAACATTTACTGATACTCGGCTTTTCAAATGGCTACTACGAATGGCTGGATGATTGCTTAAAATCGGAAGATCCCTTGAGCGATATAACGTTGGAGCTTTCCTACTGCGGATCGGATGTTAATAAAACAATTTCCTTGCTACATAATTTTTGTTCGGAAGCCCCCTTCGATGATTCTGTTGCTTATAAAATGTTTATATCATTCTTCAAAGAAGAATATTATTCCGGCAGAATGAGCAAGGAAGAAATATCCTCCACTATGTATCGTTTAGTTTCTAATATGGGAAGTCCTTGGAATCTTGACTATAACTTATGGGGAAGTATGTATTGTATTGACGACTATCTATCTTTGGCAAACGAGGGTATAATCTCTCAAGAGAGTTTTGACTCAGCTTTTCTGTCATATTTAAATGACGGTACTCCAATCTCTTTAAACACTTTTTGGAAAACTAAACCGTCAATTTTTGAAAGAATAAAGAAGTTGTTTAAAAGAAAATAATTCAAACAAAAAAGGAACCGAAATTCGGTTCCTTTTTTACTTACGATCTTTGTTGTTTTTCTTTTTACCGCTATCAGGTCTGCTTTTTCCATACTTTCTGTATTTGAAAAGATCAAGATTCCTTGATAAAAGCATAATAGCTGCTACTGTGACAAATACGATAATACCAACAAAACAGTTTTCCATATGCTTCTCCGATGAGAATTACAGGCTATTAATATCAACAACGTTGACGTCCTCGCACTCGCGGCCGAGGAATGTCTTTGCAACTGCCTTGAAATTCTGTCCCTTATCGCTGACGTAGAATGTTGTACCGCCCTCACCGTCGGAAAGAGCCTCATCCTTTTCAAGGATTCTTGCCGCCGCCTTTGCCGCTGCCGCACCTGCGGAGATAAGAGCTACGTTTTCTCCGAGATATGCCGCAATATGAGGAACAAGAAGAGGAAAGTGTGTACATCCGAGAATAAGGGTATCGATCCCCTCTTTTTTCAAGGGCTCAAGGTATCTTTCAACTGCAAGTGCCGCTATCTTATCGTCCTCGCCTATCCATCCGTTTTCAACAAGAGGAACAAGCATAGGACACTCCTGGGCAAACACCTGCGCCTCGGGAAGAAGGGCCTCGATAACCTTTGCGTAGGAGCCGGACTTTACTGTTGCCGCAGTTCCGATAATACCGATCTTTCCGTTTTTAGTTGCAGCCACAGCCGCTCTTGCAGTAGGCTCCACAACGTCAACTGCGGGTACCGCTCTTGAATGGATTATATCTCCCGCAACGGAGCTGACAGTTCCGCAAGCGGCAATTATCATCTTAACGTCATAACGCTCGAGAAAAGCGCAGTCGTCCTCGGTATAGCGGCGGATAACGTCGCGACCACGTGTGCCGTAGGGCACTCTGCCCGTATCTCCGAAATATACTATTTTTTCACCGGGAAGGATGGCCTCAAGCTCACGGACTGCCGTAAGTCCGCCAAGTCCCGAATCAAAAACTCCAATAGGTCTGTTGTTCATAAGAACTCCAATCACAAATCTTTCTTTATACATTATAAATGAGATATATTAAAATGTCAACTAAAGAAATGATATATCACATATTGACAAACCCCTCGTTTTATTATAAAATAAACTGATTATATATTATTTAATGAGGTACATTATGGCAAACGATAAGAAAATGGTAGATCAGATCACCTCTATGGACGAGGACTTCGCCAAGTGGTATACTGATATTTGCAAAAAAGCAGATCTTATAGATTACTCCAGCGTTAAGGGCTGTATGATCATCCGCCCCTACGGCTATGCTATCTGGGAGCTTATCCAGAAGAATCTTGACGACCGTTTCAAAAAAACAGGTCACGAGAACGTATATATGCCTATGTTCATTCCCGAGTCCCTTCTCCAGAAGGAAAAGGACCACGTTGAGGGCTTTGCTCCCGAAGTTGCATGGGTTACTCACGGCGGTAGCGAGCCCCTTACAGAAAAGCTCTGCGTTCGCCCCACATCCGAGACTCTCTTCTGCGAGCATTACGCTAACATCATCAAGTCCTACCGCGACCTTCCCAAGCTCTACAATCAGTGGTGCTCAGTTGTTCGTTGGGAAAACACAACACGTCCCTTCCTCCGCTCCAGAGAATTCCACTGGCAGGAGGGTCACACAATGCACGCAACTGCAGCTGAGGCAGAGGCTGAAACAATCCAGATGCTCAACTGCTATGCAGACTTCCACGAGCACGATCTCGCTATCCCTGTAATCAAGGGTAGAAAGACTGAGTCCGATAAGTTTGCAGGCGCTGAGGCTACTTACGCAATCGAGGCTCTTATGCACGACGGTAAGGCTCTTCAGGCAGGTACATCCCACTACTTCGGCGATGGCTTTGCAAGAGCATTTGATATCAAGTACACAGACAAGGAAAACAAGCTCTGCTATCCCCATCAGACATCCTGGGGTGTTACAACCCGTATGATCGGTGGTATCATCATGACTCACGGTGATAACAACGGTCTTGTTCTTCCCCCTGCAGTAGCTCCCATTCAGGTAGTTATCATCCCCGTTCAGCAGCATAAGGAAGGCGTTCTCGATGCAGCTTATGCTCTCCGTGACAGACTTTCCGGTCAGTTCAGAGTTAAGGTTGACGACTCCGACAACAGCCCCGGATGGAAGTTCTCCGAGTACGAGATGAAGGGTGTTCCCCTCCGTATCGAGATCGGTCCCCGCGATATTGCTGAAAACAAGTGCGTAACTGTTAAGAGAGTTAACCGCGAGAAGAACTTCGAGTCTCTTGAGAACATCGAAGAGGTTATCGCACAGAGACTCCAGGAAGTTCGCGATGCAATGTTCGAAAAGGCTCTCGCAAACCGCGAGGCAAAGACATACGACTGCACAACAATCGATGAGATCAAGGCTTCCCTCGAGGAAAAGGGCGATGGTCTCGTTATGGCTATGTGGTGCGGTGACGAGGAGTGCGAGGATAAGGTTAAGGCTGAAACAGGCGTAGGCAGCCGTTGTATCCCCCTCCAGCAGAGAAAGATTTCCGGCAAGTGCGTTTGCTGCGGCAAGGATGCACAGCATATGGTTTGCTGGGGTATCGCATATTAATTGACTATTTCATCAGCGGGCGAACATTGTTCGCCCCTATGATTTTATATTGTACAGAAAGGAGATGCATATGAAAGAATTTTCCGTTTCCCTCAAGGAAAAGATTAAATCCGTGGACTTTGTTGTTTTATTCGCAGTTCTCGGAATGAATATTCTTTCCCTGGTGATCCTCGCAGGAGCTTCCAATGAGATCGGCACAAGATATTTGCTTGTACAGACAATCGCTTCTCTGCTTGGAATCACAATTATGTTCACCATCTCCTTTATTGATTACGATAAGATAATCAAGCAATACGGAATATGGCTTTTCGGTATAGCGGTGTTCTTCATGATAACCGTTGTACTGTTCGGAGAAGGCGATCAGGGTAACAAGGCGTGGCTTCGTATCCCCGGTGTGCCCTTCGATATTCAGCCCTCGGAGTATTGCAAATTTCTCTTTATCGTCACCTTCGCATCCCATATCAAGATGGTGAAGGACAATATCAATCACCCGAAAAACGTTATCTCCCTTGCTCTTCACGCAGGTCTTATCTGCGGACTCGTTCTTATGACGGGAGACCTTGGCTCTACTCTTGTTTACTTCGGTATCGTAGCCATCATGCTTCTTGTAGGCGGTCTTTCCATCTGGTATTTCATAGCGGTCATCGCAGTTCTCGTTATTGCCTCTCCCATACTTTGGGGTATGCTCTCGGAGCTGAGACAGCAGCGAATCATCTGCGGCTTCAATCCCGAGCTCGATCCTTTGGGCTACGGCTTTCAGGCTCTTGCATCCAGACGTGCAATTGCCGCAGGAGGCTTCCTTGGAAGCGGCTTTGCAGGCGGCACCGTGTACCCCGGAATACACTCAAACTTTGCCGACTTTATCTTTGCAACCCTTGCAGAAAAATTCGGCTTCTTCGGCTGCTTTGCTTATATGACTCTTATGGGCGTTCTTATTATCCGCCTTCTTTGGATAGCCAGAATCGCAAGAAAGGACTACGGCGCGTATATGTGCATGGGCGTTGTTGCCATCCTTGTTTTCCAGACACTTGAGAACATCGGAATGTGCCTTGCAATGCTCCCCGTTGTAGGTATCACACTTCCCTTCCTTTCATACGGCGGCTCCTCCGTTCTTGCAATGTATATGCTTATAGGCCTTATACAGAGCATCAAGAGCCACAACCAGAAATACTTTTTCGAGCGAGAAAAAGCATAATTTATCCACCCTTGAAAGACCTCTTTCAAGGGTGTTTTTTTAATCCTTCTTTTTTCTTCCCCTGCTTCCATAAACTGATGGTACCATCTTTGCACTTTTCGGATTATAATGATATTAACACAAGCGAAAGGAGGACACTATGGAGATAATTGAGCTCAGCCAAAGAAATATACTGCTGCTTCTCAACAGCGAGGACGTGATCCGATACAAGCTGAAGGACGTTGATTTTGACAGTATGCGAGACGGCTTTCAGAGAGTTATTCTTGACAGCGGTCTAGACAGTGATTTTTTCTCCGACGTGCTTGTGCAGATTTTTGATTCAAAAAGCGGAGGCTGCGAAATGTTCGTAACAAAGCTTGAGGAAAGCAAAAGCCCATCCGATGACCATAAACCGTACAGTAAAATGTTTGTATATATGTTCTCAGACATCGATAATCTGACAAAGGCCTGCAATATGCTTTCAGATATACATACCGGCACTGCCTTTGCCTATTACGACGACGCAAAAAAGAATTATTATCTGATGCTTGAAAAGGACAACACCTATATTTCAGAATTCAACGCAAGGCGTTGCAAGGACTCAGCAGTAGAATATCTAAACGAATATTGCCTAAAATTCTCAGACAATGCAATAGCGGACCTTTCCACACTTGCATGAATAAAAAGCGGAACGACGAAAAAACGCCGTCCGCTTTTTAGTTTTTTCTACATTATATATATTTACAACTTTTGTATCCTGTGCTATACTTTTAAGGTATTTCATATAGTAAGGAGATATAGTTTTGAAAAACTTTTATATTAAGCCTAAGCTTTTTTCAACAATCAAAAACTATTCTGCTTCACAGCTTTTAAAAGACTGCATTGCAGGCACCATAGTTGCGATTATCGCACTTCCCCTTTCAATAGCACTCGCCCTTGCATCAGGCGTTGAGCCTGTTTGCGGTATCTATACCGCCATTGCCGCAGGATTTATCGTTTCCTTTCTGGGAGGAAGCCGTGTCCAGATCGCAGGACCCACAGCGGCATTTGCTTCAATCGTTGCAGGTATAGTTGCCACACAAGGAATGGACGGTCTGTTTATTGCCACCATCCTTGCCGGAATCATGCTCATCCTTATGGGTATATTCAAGTTCGGTGCACTTATCAAATTCGTTCCTTATACTATAACAACAGGATTCACAGCAGGTATTGCCGTGACAATCCTCCTCGGTCAGATCAAGGACTTTCTCGGTCTTACATACGGTGAGGGAGTAAAGCCTGTTGAAACATTTGAAAAGATAGAAGCAAACATTGAATTCATCAACACCTTCTCATGGCAGTCTCTTGTTGTGGGAGCTGTATGTCTTGCTATTCTCATCATTTATCCCAAGCTTGAAAAGAGAGTTCCTCCTTCCCTTATTGCAGTAGTGGTTGGCGCTCTCATGGTTGCCTTCATTCCCGGCTTTGACGAGGGAGTGTTCACTATCGGTGACCTTTACACTATCCCCGCAGGTCTTCCCAAAATGGATTTCGCAGGCATGGATTTCAGCCTTGCAAAGATTACAGCAGTTCTTCCCGATGCATTCACAATTGCAATTCTTGCGGCTATCGAGTCCCTTCTCTCCTGCGTTGTTGCCGATGGAATGTTCGGCTCAAAGCACCGCTCCAATGCTGAGCTTGTAGCTCAGGGTGTTGGTAACATTGCATCCGTTCTCTTCGGCGGTATCCCCGCAACAGGCGCTATCGCAAGAACTGCCGCAAATGCAAAGAACGGCGGTCGTACACCTATCGCAGGTATGGTTCATGCCGTAGTTCTTCTTCTCGTGCTTCTCTTCCTTATGCCCTATGCAGCTCTTATTCCCATGCCCGCCATTGCAGCTATCCTCTTTATGGTAGCTTACAACATGAGCGAGTGGAAGCGCTTTGTACGCGTTATAAAGACTGCTCCCAAGAGCGATATCATTATAATGGTGCTCACCTTTGTTCTTACCGTAGCATTCGACCTCGTTATTGCTATCGAGGTTGGTATGGTCCTTGCCGCTATGCTCTTTATGAAGAGAATGAGCGAGGAAAGCCACGTTGTGGGCTGGAAGTACGTTGACCCCGAAAACGATAAGGACAGCCTTGACCTCAAGGAGGTTCCCAAGGACGTTAGAGTTTATGAGGTTTCCGGTCCTCTCTTCTTCGGAGATGCAGATAAGATCCTCTCCATCACTCTTAAGGATTATACACGTTGCCTTATCCTCCGTATGAGAGGCGTTCCCTCCGTTGATGCTACCGCAATGAATGCCCTCGAGGATCTTCATAATATCTGTAAGGAGAAAAACGTCCGCCTTATCCTCTCCCACGTAAATCCCCAGCCTATGAAGGTTATGAAGAAGTCCGGCTTCTATAAGGCAGTAGGCGCAGAAAACTTCTGCGACCATATCGATGCTGCTCTGGAGATATCTAAAAGATAAATTGCAAAGGACTTTTTTGTAAAAAAGTCCTCTGCACTCCCAAAAAACTTCAAAAAGAAGAAAGAGTTAAAATCAGTTTGAAGTTTTACTCGATTTTTTCAAAAAATAGCAGGTTTTTAGGGCAGCACCCTAAATCACCCTCACAAGAGGCGAAACTACCAAAATCTCGCACTATCCAAATTTCCGTCAAAGCATCAAAATGCATGATGGACTTTATAATCAAAACATAAAACACTGAAAATGATTTCAATCATTTTCAGTGTTTTTTCGATTTTTTATGCAAAAACAAGCGAAAAATGTGATAATTTACAAACTGTTTACATTTTAATTTTTTGTAAACTTTAGAAGTCCAAATTGTAAATTGATGCATATTTTCGAAATATTTTTCCAAAAAAACCTTATAATACTTGACTTTTATATAGTTTAGTATATAATATTAGATTGCAGCAATTTGTAATTTTAGCAAATCTATTATATTAATTTGAAAGAAATAATGCTCCGAGGTCCGCTTTTTTTAGACAAAAAATGCATCTGGACCGTTTGCCCGGAAGCTGCTCTTTCAAGTAGGATTGGAGTGATAACTCGATGGTCAAACCCGTTACAGTGGGCAAAAAAACGAGAATGAGTTTCTCGAAGATCAATGAGGCGATCGGTCTTCCTAACCTGATCGAAATCCAGAAGGATTCGTTCAATTGGTTCATGGAAACAGGTCTTATGGAGGTGCTCAAGGACGTATCCCCCATCACCGACTACACCGGAAACCTTTTCATTGAGTTCGTCGGCTATTCTTTCGATCAGGAGCCCAAATACTCCGTTGAGGAGTGCAAGGAGCGCGATGCAAACTATGCAGCTCCCCTTAAGGTCTCCGTTCGTCTCACCAACAGACTTACAGGTGAGGTAAAGCAGTCCGACATCTTTATGGGCGATTTCCCCATCATGACATCTACAGGCACATTCGTTATCAACGGTGCTGAGCGTGTCATCGTTTCCCAGATCGTAAGATCTCCCGGAATCTATTACGATAGCGCAATAGACAAGTCCGGTAAGAAGACATTCTCCGCAACAGTAATTCCCTACCGCGGCGCATGGCTTGAATATGAAACAGACGCGAACGACGTATTCTACGTTCGTATCGATAAAAACCGTAAGCTCCCCATCACCGTTCTTATCCGCGCT
>JAZRRC010000090.1:0-7148 GCA_045650355.1 Candidatus Avispirillum sp.
TGACGCATCAAGGTTCGCGCTCCTTCAAATAGCGTTTCGTTCTCGTGCAGATGGGCGGGCTGATGTGGGCATCAGCCCCTACGAAACACCAATATCGTCTCCACGATAAATATGAATTTGAATATTTAATACCAAAAAGAAAAATCCGCCCTATTGGGCGGAGTTCTTTATTTTCCGATCTCAATTTTCCCATGCTTTGCTTCGTATGCCTCGATCGCATCACGGATAAGTATGAGTATCTCGCTGTTCGCACTGCGACCCTCATAATCTGCAACAACGTGAAGCTTATCAAGCATTTCACTGTCAATTCTTATAGACAAACTCTTAATAGCCACGATTTTCATCTCCAATAAACATATTATGTATTTATTTTACGTTTATTATGTGCTAATATGTTGTTGTTAGATATATTATATGTTCAAAATATGTTTATGGAGTGGCTATGAGGATTGCAATTATAGGATCGAGGGGACTTGGGGTTGATGATCTTTCCAAATTCATACCCGACAAAGTAACAGAGATAATTTCGGGAGGTGCTCGTGGAATCGACCGGTGTGCCGAAGAATACGCAAATAAAAACAACTTGAAGCTCACCGTGTTTCTCCCCGATTATCAAAAGTACAAACGAGGAGCACCGCTAATAAGAAACCGAGAGATAATCGAAGCCGCAGACGAGGTAATAGCCTTTGGGGATTCCAAATCAAGGGGTACAAAGCACGCAATTGATCTTTGCAGGAAGATGAACAAACGCATTACGGTTTATTTGATGGAGGATGATGTTTAATACGCAGATGAGTGTATCATTGTAGGGGTCGATGTCGGTAGGAATGTGCCATTCCTACCGACATCCCGTTACAGACGCAACAATTCGGTGTAAATATCGTTTAGTTCTTGTGCAGATGGGCGGGAGGAGCAAGCCCCTCCCCTACGATTATAAATAAATTCATTTTTGCCAAAGCAAAAATGCACCTCAATTATTCACCATTCATTATTCATCATTCATTATTCATTAAAACAAAAAACTCCGCCCGTTCGGGCGGAGTTTACTAATTCAATTAAAATACAATTTCGTGACCTGTGTCGGAGGAATCGTAGATACCCTGCATGATCTTGGAGGTCTTGATTGCATAATCGATATGTGCGCGGGTCTTTTCGCCTGTCTTGATAGCATCGAAGAACGCCTTTACCTCATCGAGGTACATATCGTGCTCGGGAGTTGCCCACTCCTCTGTTACGAACTCGCCGTCCTTTACTGTGAAGAATCTGAAGTCGCCGCAGTAGTTAAGACGGATACCGCCCTCTGTTCCGATGAAGTCGAGGTACTGATCCTTATCCTCGATATTCTGAGCCCATGCGCCCTCGAGGGAGATAACGGGGCCCTCTGTGCGGATGATAGCTGTTACGGAGTCGTCAACGTCGAACGTACCGTTTACGTCCTTTGTATCCTCACTCCACATATATCTGTACTTATAGTTTTCAATATCACAGCCGAGCTTAGAGAATGCAGCTGCAGATACGGACTTAACCTCGGGATCGCCGAGACAGTACATTACCTGGTCGATACGGTGAACGCCCCAGTCGATGAGAACGCCGCCGCCGGATACGGACTTAGTGGTAAACTCACCGCCGAGACCGGGGATGGAGCGATGCTCACGGAAGTTGATAAATACGTGGTAAACCTCGCCAAGCTCGCCTGCCTGGATGCGACGTCTTACCTCCTCAACAGCCTTGTGGAAGCGGCAAACTACACCGATGGAAAGAACCTTTCCTGTTTCGTGCTGTGCCTCTTGCATCTCAAGAGCCTCAGAGTAGATTCTTGCCGCAGGCTTTTCGCAGAGAACGTGCTTTCCTGCCTTGAGCGCCTCGATGGAGATCTGCTTGTGCATAAGGTTGTGAGTGCAAACGGAGATAGCATCTACCTCGGGGTCGTTGATAGCATCACGGTAATCCTCGATAGCGATACCGCAGCCGTAGTCTTCAACACACTTATCAGCCTTTTCCTTGATGATGTCGCAGAAATACTTGATTTCGCACTCATCGGGGAGCTGACGATAGGAGGGAATATGCGCACTTCTTGCGATATTACCGCATCCAATAATGGCAATTTTCATTTTGGACATAATGTTTTTCCTTTTCTTTGCTTTCGCGTGCAAAATATAACTATGTTTTTTATACACTATTATTGTCGCTTTGTCAATGAAATCAACGTTTTTTGTAGACAAGTTATTTTAAATGATTTAACATTTTCTTGCCTTGACTTTTTGCATTTTACATAATAGAATTAATATGTACATTAAATCTAATTCGGAGGCTATCATGGTTTCATACGAAGATATAAAGCACGACCCGTCTATCAGCACTTATATTCAGAAGGCAGACGATGCCCTCTCCTGCCTCGGCTTCACCGAGCACGGCTTTGCCCACGTTGGTATGGTATCCAAAACTGCTGAATATATCCTTAAATCCGTCAAGGCATCCGCTCACGATATTGAGCTTGCAAAGATTGCCGCTCACCTTCATGACATCGGAAATCTTGTTAACCGCTCCGAGCATTCCCAGAGCGGTGCGGTTATGGCATTCAGAGTCCTTCTTGCAAAGGGCATGAGCGCCGAGGACGTTGCAACCATCGTCTGCGCCATCGGCAACCACGATGAGGGCACAGGCGTTCCCGTTGACCACGTTTCCGCTGCCCTTATTCTTGCGGACAAGTCCGACGTGCGCCGCAGCCGTGTGCGCAACCGCGATATCACAACCTTTGACATCCACGACAGAGTTAACTACTCTGTTACAGATTATTCCCTTACTGTTGATAAGGACAAAAGCGATATCACCCTCCGCCTTGAGATCGATACACAGATCTCAAGCATTATGGACTACTTCGAGATATTCCTCGAGCGTATGCTCCTCTGCCGCAAGGCCGCAGAAAAGCTGGGTCTCAGATTCAGATTGAAAATAAACGGTCAGTCACTGATCTAAATAAACATCCACGTCAATAAAGTAAGAGAACGATTCAGCCGGTCCTTCCCCCGCAGATCGGGGGAAGGTGTCACTCTGCACACTCTGAAAAAATCAAGAAAAGGTATATTCCCGGAGTTAAAGCATTATTTTTGCTATTAAACAGGGAGTGACAGATGAGGGTTGCTACCTGGGTGAGAACCAAAACTCCTAAATATCGTGCTACTGAAAATAACAGCACAAACAGTATTATAAAATCTATCATATCAGGTTCAATTAAAATCGATAGACAGTTCGCATCCAGATAGCAACCCTCATCTGTCTCCCCCGTGCAGCACAATTAAAATTTACACCAATCAGCCGGAAATACAATTTGCATTAACCAAGCTTCACTTTAAGGAGCCACCTTCCCCCAATCTATGGGGGAAGGACTAACTTGGGTCAACGCATCGCTCTTTGATATAACGTAAAATCTGAAACGATGGATTTGTATTTATGAAAAAGCCGGAATACATGATTAAAAATTCTCAAAAATTGAGAACACATATGACAAAAGAAGAGTTGCATCTTTGGCTTGATTATTTGAAAAATTGCAATTATTCCGTTCGCAGACAAAAGGTTATGGGAAACTACATCCTCGACTTCTACATCCCGAAAGCAAAGATTGCGATCGAGCTCGACGGAAGGCAACACGGAAGAGAAGAAAACTGCGAGGCTGACCAAGAAAGAGACCGCTTTCTTAAAAGTGAGGGGATTTTGGTATTACGTTATACCAACGTACAGGTGAATGAGAATTTTTCAGGTGTGTGCAAAGATATAGAAAAACACTACAACGAAAGAATCATAACGAAAGGATTGTAAATTATGAACCACGAAAATAAGGCGCGCGAGCTCTTTCGCGCAGGATATAACTGCTCTCAGGCAGTTCTTCTCGCTTTTTCCGACGTCACAGGCCTGGATGAAAAGGCGGCAGCCGTCCTCTCCTCCTCCTTCGGAGGCGGTATGGGCAGACTCCGCGAGGTTTGCGGCGCAGTCAGCGGTGCATTTATGGTAGCAGGTATCCTCTGGGGATACTCCGACCCCACCGACCACGAGGCAAAAAAGGAGCACTACGCCCTCATCCAGCGCATAGCTCAGGAATTCAAAAAGCATAACGGCTCCTATATCTGCCGCGAGCTCCTCGAGCTCCCCGACGGAGCATCCGATCCCGAGCCCGAAAAGCGTACTGAGGCTTATTACCACCGCCGCAGCTGCGAGGACTACGTAGGCATCGCTGCCCGCGTGATGGACAACCTCCTCGCCGAAAAGTGATCCTACAGTCGGGTGTATTAAAGTATAAGAGTACCAAGGGGAACTTTTTGAGGAAAAGTTCCCCCTGGACCCTCTCAAAACCTCTTAAATAGATTTATCCCCCCATAGGCCCTGAAGGGTCTATGGGGGGATAAATTTATCTTTTTAAAAAGGTTTGGGGAGGGTTCGGGAGTACCTTTCCTTAAAAGGTACTCCTGATCCTTTTATATACTCTTTAATACACCCGCTTGCAGGATTACTCTCCGAGGGGGAGGTATACTCCGTCATGGATAGTAGCACTGCCGTTTTCGTCGTAGACGATAGTAGAGTTGATTGTATCGTCTGCGTTATATTTATGGATGCCGAGGAGCTTGCCGTCCTCATTATAGACGTACTTTGAATAGTCACGAAGCTCGCCCTTTGCGTTATAGCTCTTTGTGCCGGACAGCACGCCCTCATCATTGAACTCATTTTCAGTTTTGATAACGAGATTACCGTCTACGTTATAGGTTTCAGACACGGTTACGCGGTCTTTTTCATAGTAGGACTTAACGGAAGAGCCTTCTTTGAATTCGTGAACGTAGATTGTTTTATCGTTTTTATCAAGGACAGTTTCCTTGATCTTCTTTGCATCGGATGTGACAACCAAAAGCACTGTGCCGTCATCGTTATAGGTATAATTTGTTCTTTCTACAACGCTGGCAACGCCATCCTCGGAGGCGGGGCCTGTGATGATTTCCTCAACGGGGCGGGAATCCTTATACTTTGTTTCCTTATTGGAAACTACATCACCCTTATTGTTATAGGTTACAGTATTCTTGGAATATTCGCCCTCTTTTTTCTCATACTCATACTCTTCTACGGTGAAGAGGATGCCGAGATTATAGTTTTCAACCTTCTCTACGTTGCCGTCCTTGTTGTATTCCTTCTTCTGAGTAAGCTCACCGTTGCTGTCTACCTTCTCCTCACGGACGAGCTTATCGCCATCGTAGTAGCCGGTTGCCACCTTGTTTCCGTTATCGTCAAGGATATCCTTTTTCTTAAGCTCACCCTTAGCGCAGGAGAAGAGCGCTGCAGCGCAGATAATGGTTGCGAGAACCAAAGCAATGATCTTTTTCATAATAACTCCGTTATACGTTTATAAATTTAATTCATTATACAACTTTAGAATTTATTTGTCAATAACGGGGGAAATGGGAAAGGTTGTGTTTTTTGCAATTTGCTATTGACACCGCCATTCCAAAGTGCTATATTGGACAGGTACGGTTTTTTACCTATTATATTATTAATACAAAAGAGGTATAGTATGGGTGTTCTGTTAAGCATTTCAATCACACTCCTTGCAGGACTTCTTATGTCCCGTCTCGCAAAGCTCGCAAAGCTTCCCGCCGTTACTGCATACATAATTGCAGGTATCATCATCGGACCCTTCTGTCTCGGTGCGATTCCCGCTTTCCACGGCATTGACGGTCTCTTCTTCTCTGATATTCACGAGGTTGAAGCATTCAAGATCATCACAGAGGTTGCAACAGGCTTTATCGCATTCTCCATCGGTAACGAATTCCGCCTTTCCTCTCTCAAAAAGACAGGTAAGCAGGCTACCGTTATCGGTATTCTTCAGGCATTTTGCGCAACTCTTATTGTAGACGCAGCTCTCATCGGTCTTCACTTCATGATGCCCGATAAGATCTCCCTCCCCGCAGCCATCACCCTCGGTGCTATTGCTTCCGCAACAGCTCCCGCGGCAACTCTCATGGTTGTTAACCAGTATAAGGCTAAGGGTCCCCTCACAGACCTTCTTCTTCCCATCGTTGCTCTTGACGACGCAGTTGGTCTTATCATCTTCGCTGTTTCCTTCGGTATTGCAAAATCCATGGTTGGCGGCGGCGCACTTGACTTTGTTTCCGTAATCGTTGAGCCCGTTCTCGAGGTTGTTCTTTCTCTTGCACTCGGTGCTATCATGGGCTTTATCTTCCACCTTACAGAGCGCTTCTTCCACTCCCGAAGCAAGCGTATGTCCATCTCCATCGCATTCGTGCTTCTCACAGTTGCCCTCACAACTATCAAGGGCCACATCGGAGGCGTTCACATCGGCTTCTCCACACTTCTTACCTGCATGATGCTCGGAACTATCTTCTGCAACGTCTGCGACGTTTCCGAGGAGATCATGGACAGAACAGAGCGCTGGACAGCACCCCTCTACGTTCTCTTCTTCGCACTCAGCGGTGCTGAGCTCGACTTCTCCGCATTTGCTGATATTGCTATCGTTGGTATCGGTGTTGTTTACATCCTCTTCCGCTCCTTCGGTAAGTATTTCGGTACTCTCGGAAGCGCAAAGCTCGTAAAGTGCGAGCCTACAGTTAATAAGTACCTCGGCATCACACTTCTTCCCCAGGCAGGCGTTGCTCTCGGTATGTCCATCACAGCAATGCAGCTTGGCGCTGACGGTACACTCGTTCGTAATATCGTTCTCTTCTCCGTTCTCGTATATGAACTTGTTGGTCCTATGCTCACAAAGATGGCACTCCAGGCAGCAGGCGAAATCAAGCCCGAGGGCAAGAAGAGCTCCCGTGGCGCTACCGACATGGCAGGCGCAAGACGAGCTCGTCTCGGCTTCCACCTCGGACATCATCACGACAAGCACTAATTGAGAATAAAAAACTATTGAATAAAACCGCCTTCGGGCGGTTTTATTTTTTATCAAGGGAGTTCAAATTTGGATTTGACTAAAAGACTAGAATTGATGTAGGGGCGGATATCATCCGCCCGAAATCTATAAATGAAGCCAAAACGATATTGGTATTTCGTAGGGGCCGATGCCCACATCGGCCCGCCCATCTGCAGGAGAACGAAACGATATTTATCGCAGGGCGTTGCGTCTGTAACGGGCCGATGTGGGCATC
>JAZRRC010000091.1:0-8370 GCA_045650355.1 Candidatus Avispirillum sp.
AGCGGCATCGTCGGTCTTGGCGGTGCAGGCTTCCCTACAGCCGTAAAGCTTAACGTTGCCCCCGAAAAAATCGAGCACGTTATCATCAACGGTGCAGAGTGCGAGCCTTACATCACAAGCGATTCTGTAACAATGCTTCAGCGCAGCGATGATATCTGCGAGGGCATCGAGCTTCTCAGAAAGTATCTCGGTGTAAAGAGCTTTATCATCGGTATCGAGAAGAACAAGCCCGATTGCATCAAGAACATGGCAAAAACTGCGGGCAAGCTGGAGGGCGTAAGAATCGCCTCTCTTCCCGCTATCTACCCTCAGGGCGGCGAAAAGGTGCTTATCTACCACACAACGAAAAAGGTGGTTATGGAGGGTATGCTCCCCATTGACGTGGGCGTTATCGTTATCAACTGCACAACTCTTGCAGAAATTGCAAGATACGTCCGCACAGGTATGCCCCTCACAGAAAAGTGCATCACGGTAGACGGCTCTTGTGTGAAGGACCCTAAGAACGTCATCGCCCCCATCGGTGCTACTGCCGCTGACGTATTTGAGGCTTGCGGCGGTCTTAAGGATGAGCCCGGCAAGGTTGTCTACGGCGGACCCATGATGGGTGTTTGCCTCGATTCTCTCGATGCCCCCGTCCTCAAGCAGACAAACGCTCTCCTTGCAATCACAAAGAAGGATGCAGCGCCCAAGAAGATATCCAACTGTATCCGTTGCGGCGGCTGTACAAACACCTGCCCCTTCGGTCTTGCCCCCCTTGATATTGTGGCGGCATACGAAAAGAAGGATATGGAGGACCTTGAACGCTGCAAGGTCAACCTTTGTATGGAGTGCGGCTGCTGCAGCTACGTTTGCCCCGCCTTCCGTCCCCTCGTTCAGCAGAACAAGCTTGCAAAGGCTGCCCTCAAGGCCTGGAAGGAATCAAAAAAGGAGGAGAATAAATGAATAAGTTAAACTCAACTGTCTCTCCTCATATCAGGAGCGGTAACTCAACTGCGGGCATTATGCTTGACGTTATAATCGCCCTTATCCCCGCACTTTTAGCTTCAGTATATTATTTCGGATTCCGCGCTCTTTATATTACGGGCGTGTGCGTCCTTTCCTGTGTTATCGGTGAGCTTGCATTCCAGCTTATCACAAAGCGAGATATTACAATAGGCGACCTTTCCGCCGTTGTAACAGGTATGCTCCTTGCCTTTAACCTTCCCGTTTCCATCCCCGAGTGGCAGGCTATCATCGGCTCCCTCGTTGCCATCGTTGTTGTAAAGCAGCTCTTTGGCGGAATCGGCTTCAACTTTGCAAACCCTGCGGCAACAGCAAGAGTTATGATGCTTGTTGCATTCTCAGGCACAATGACAAGCTGGACCGAGCCCTACAGCTCAGACCTTGTTTCCTCTGCAACACCCCTTGCTCTTATCAAGGAGGGCAATACAGAGGAGCTTCCCAATCTCTTCAAGATGATAATCGGTGAGCGTGCAGGCTCAATGGGTGAGACATGTGCAATTGCACTCGTATTCGGCTTTGTTTATCTTCTTGTCCGCCGAGTTATTACATGGCATACCCCCGTTATCTTCGTGGCAACTGCCTTTGTCTTTACTTATCTTGCAACAGGCTTTGACCTTAACGTTGCAATCTATCAGGTTCTTTCCGGCGGTCTTCTTCTCGGTGCTATCTTCATGGCAACCGATTATGCAACAACTCCCTCAAGATCATGGGGTAAGGTTATTTTCGCTGTGGGCTGCGGTATCATCACCGTTGCTGTCCGTCTCTGGGGCTCAAATCCCGAGGGCGTAACCTTTGCTATTCTCTTTATGAATATTCTCACACCCTATATCTCAAGGCTCACAAGACACCGTATCTTCGGTGCAAAGAAGGCATAAGGAGGACAGAATGAAAAATAATATTAAAAGTATAATCGTTCTTCCTGTGATCTGCCTTATCGTTGCGGCGCTTCTTGCGACGGTGAATTATATCACCGCCCCCGTAATCGAAAAGAATGCTATTCTTGCAGCTCAGGAATCTCTCAGAGTAGTCCTTCCCGACAGCGGCGAGTTTAAGGAAGAAAAGCTTTCCGAAAATGCTCCCGAAACAGTAACGGGACTTTTCACCGAGGTTGACGGCAAGGGCTATGCCGTAACTTTGGAGACCTCATCAAGCTATTCCAAGGCTCCCATGACATTCACCGTTGGCATCAACGCTGAGGGTGCTATCACAGGCATTGAAATCACAAACTATTCCGAAACAAAGGATTTCGGAAAATACCCCGAATCCTATATCGGCAAGGATTCCTCCCTCGAGGGCGTAGACCTTTTCAGTGGAGTAACCTATTCCTCAAAGGCATTTAAGGATGCTGTCAGCGATGCATTTGCAGCACTTTCCGAAATCAACTCCGACATTGGCGGCGAGGTAGTAGAGGACTTGCCCTACGAGCCTTCCGAGGATACTCTCAAAGCAGTATTCCCCGAGGCTGCATCCTTTGAAAAGCTTGAGATTACAGGCGAATACAGTGCAGTAACTGCAGTGTATAAGGCAGAGGGCGAAGGAGTGGCCGTTGCAATTGAAACAGTATCTCAGTATTCTCTCGAGCCTATGACCGCAGTTATCGGTATTTCCGATGACGGCAAGATCAGCTCTATCGAGATCACAAATTATTCAGAATCCAAGGACTTCGGCACATACCCCGATACCTTTGTGGGTAAGGATTCCGCTCTTGAGGGCGTAGACCTCTTTTCGGGAGTAACCTATTCCTCAAAGGCATTCAAGGAAGCAGTAGCTGAAGCATTCACAGCAGCAGAGGAGGTGGCAGGAAAATGATGAAGGTCTGGCAGAATCTTTTTAAAGGACTTATCCGCGAGAATCCCGTTCTCGTTCTTCTTCTCGGCACCTGTCCCACCCTTGCGGTAACAACAAGCGTTAAAAACGCCCTCGGTATGGGCGTTGCCGCAATGGCAGTTCTTATCGGCTCAAACTTTGCCATCTCTCTTCTTCGTAAGGTCATTCCCGATAAGGTGCGAATCCCCTGCTATATCGTTATCATCGCAGGCTTTGTAACTGTGGTTGAAATGGTGATGCACGCATTCGTTCCCTCACTTTACGAGGCTCTCGGTGTATTCCTTTCCCTTATCGTTGTAAACTGCATTATCCTCGGTCGTGCCGAGATGTATGCGTCCAAGAACACTGTGTTTGACTCCGTTATCGATGCTATCGGCATGGGTCTCGGCTTCACACTTGCCCTCTTCTGTATGGCAAGCGTGCGAGAGATCTTCGGTGCAGGCAGCTGGTTCGGTATTGAGATCCCCGTGATCTCTGACTTCAAGGTGTCTATCCTTCAGGCATCTCCCGGCGGCTTCTTCGTGTTCGGTTGTCTTATTGCACTTGTTAATAAGCTCTTCAAAAGAGAGCCTAAGCGCGAATTTTCCTGTAAGGGCTGTCCCTCCGCTTCCTTCTGTACAGTAAAGGAGAGCTGCGGTAAAAAGACAATGCCCGAGCCTAAAAAGGAGGGCAGTGAACAGTGCTGAAAAATCTTATTTATATAATCCTCACGTCAGTTCTTGTCAATAACTACGTGCTCACAAAGTTCCTCGGCATCTGCCCCTTCCTCGGTGTTTCCAAAAAGGTAGGTCAGGCTTCGGGAATGGGAGTTGCAGTTACCTTCGTTATGCTCCTTGCAACAGCGGTAACTCATCCTATTTATTATTTCCTTCTCAGCCGATTCGAGCTTGAGTATCTCCAGACTATCGTTTTCATCGTTGTTATCGCATCCCTCGTTCAGCTTGTTGAGATAATTCTCAAGAAGTATATCCCCGCACTTCATAAGTCTCTGGGTATATACCTCCCCCTTATCACAACAAACTGTGCAGTTCTCGGTGTTTGCGCTAATAATATTACAGACGGCTACAGCTTTGTTGAGGCTATGGCTTCATCTCTTGGCTGCGGTCTCGGCTTCCTTCTTGCGATGCTCCTCTTTGCAGGCGTTCGCCAGAGAATGGAGGATGCAAATCCTCCCAAGTGCTTCAGAGGCGTTCCCATCACTCTCATCGCAGCTGCCATCGTTGCTCTCTCCTTCTCAGGCTTTGCGGGCATCGTTGAAACACTGTTTGCATAAGGAGGTGCCAAATGTTTGAAGCTATTATCACTGCCGTTATTGCAGTAACGGCAATAGGACTTCTTTGTGCTGTGGTTCTCGTAATTGCAGCGATCTTTATGAGCGTTCACGTTGATGAAACAGAGGTTAAGATAAGAGAGTGCCTCCCCGGTGCAAACTGCGGTGCCTGCGGATATTCCGGATGCGACGGATATGCAAAGGCCCTGGCACAGGATAAGAGCACAAAGGCAAATCTCTGCACCCCCGGCGGTCATAAGGTTTCCGAAAAGCTTTCCGAGCTTCTCGGTGTTGAGCACGTGGCAACAGTAGAAAAGGTAGCAACAGTCCGCTGCTGCGGCGACTGCACAACAACTGAGAAAAAGACTCAGTATGCAGGCGTTGATACCTGCGTTGCGGCAAAGATGCTCCACGGAGGCGACGGCATGTGCACCTTCGGCTGTCTCGGTCGAGGCGACTGCGTCCGTGCCTGCCCCCACGATGCTATCTGTATGGATAACGGAATCGCAAGAGTCGATTTCCGTAAGTGCATCGGCTGCGGTGTCTGCGTAAAGAGCTGCCCCAACCACCTCATTCATATGATGCCCGACGTTAAGCGTCAGGTTATCGCATGCCATAATAAGCAGAAGGGCGCACTTGCAAGAAAGCTCTGCTCCAATGCGTGCATTGCTTGCTCAAAGTGCGTAAAGACCTGCGAGGCAGGCGCTATCAGAATCAATAATAACTGTGCAACCATCGATTACGATAAATGCACGTCCTGCGGCGAATGTGCAAAGGTATGCCCCGTAGGCTGTATCAGAACTGCAGACTACTCAGGCAAGCACAAATTCCCCGAGCACGAATATCTCATTATATAATATGGAGGCACACTGCAATGGATAAAAGAAAAACAAGGTACGACCTTATTCTCATTGCGGTGTGCCTTTTCGTATCTCTCGCCCTCTGGGCGGTGGTGTCCCTGACTAAAAAGCCGGGTGAGACCGTAGTCGTCACCGTGGCGGGGGAGGAATTTGGAAGATACCCCCTCAATGAGGAAAGGGAAGTGGTCATCGAAACCGAAAAGGGCAAAAACGTCCTCACAATAAAGGACGGCTATGCCGATATAACCGATGCCACCTGCCCCGACGGACTTTGCGAGCGCCAGCGCAAGATCGACGAATCCGGCGAGACTCTCGTCTGCCTTCCCAATAAGGTTACAGTAACCGTAATAGGCAGCGAAGAGGGCGTGGATTTTGTGGGATGAAAATCAAAAAAGGTTACAGGTAAAACCTGTAACCTTTTTTTGATGAATAAATCAAGTGTTCGATAAATCGGAGTTTGAAGTGGGGAGACGAACAATCCCGTGTCATCCTGAGCGGAGCCAACAACCCAGTGAGTTGTTGGCGAAGTCGAACCCGACCATAGGGAGGGCGCGCCAGCGGGATCTACGATATTTTATAGAGCTATCTAAGAATTTTCGTAGATCCTGCCCCTTCGGGGCACCACCCTAAGGGGTGGTTCGACTACGAAAAACATCCCACCGGGATATTTTTCTCCGCTCAGGATGACACGCTACGGACCTTCAAACTCCGATTTATCGAACTGTTATTCTAAGGACATTTTCTATTGAAAGAAAGGGAGAAATGGTATATAATATAAGGGTATATTATTTTCTGTTTTAATAAAGAAAGGAAGAGGAATGAAAGGTGCAAGAAAGCTCGCCCTCCTCGGGCTATGCACTGCGGCGGCGATGATTCTTTCCTACGTGGAAAGCTTTATCCCCTTCGGTGTCCCCGGCCTCAAGGTGGGGCTTCCCAATATCGTAATTATCTTCATTATATATAAAATGAGCTGGAAAGAGGCGGCTGCCGTGTCCCTTGTGCGCTGCGTGCTCACCTCACTCCTCTTCGGCACGGTCATGAGCCTTGCTTACAGCCTTGCAGGCGCTGCCCTCAGCATCACCGTTATGACCCTTCTTAAAAAATGGGATAAGCTTTCCCATGTCGGTGTCAGCATCGCAGGCGGAATCACCCATAACGCAGGGCAGATAATCATTGCAATCGCAGTAACAGGCGTTGCGGAAATCGCATATTATATGCCCATCCTTGCATTTGGAGGTACTCTTGCAGGTCTTGTTATCGGTGTTGCGGGAGCAATTCTTCTCAAAAGACTTGAAAAGGTTAATATTGGATTGTAAACTTTTTGTGAACAAACAAATTCTCTGTTGCAATATATATAATAGTATGGTACAATAACCCCTGCACGAAAAGTGCAAATAAATATAACACACATACGGCAAAGCGGCTTCGGTGCCCTGAATGGGCTGCAGCGAATAGGACCGTATGGTGGAAAAAACCGAAGGAGGACATTAAAATGTCTGTAGTTTCTATTAAGCAGCTTCTTGAGGCTGGTGTACATTTCGGTCACCACACAAGACGTTGGAACCCTAAGATGGCAGAGTACATCTTCACAGAGCGTAACGGCATCTACATCATCGACCTTCAGAAGACAATCAAGAAGTTCGAAGAGGCTTACATGTTCGTTCGCGAGATCTCCGCAAACGGCGGTAACATTCTTTTCGTAGGTACAAAGAAGCAGGCTTCTGACGCTATCCGCGAAGAGGCTGAGCGTTGTGGCCAGTACTTCGTAAACGTACGTTGGCTCGGCGGTATGCTCACAAACTACAAGACCATCAAGACAAGCATCGCAAGACTCCAGAGCCTTGAGAAGATGCAGGCTGATGGCACATTCGACATGCTTCCCAAGAAGGAAGTAGCTTCTCTCCAGAAGGAGATGGCAACACTCGAGAGAAACCTCGGCGGTATCAAGGAGATGGGCGGTATTCCCGACTGTATCTTCATTGTTGACCCCCGCAAGGAGCACAATGCAGTTCTCGAGGCAAAGAAGCTCGGTATCCCCGTAGTAGCAATCGTAGATACAAACTGCGATCCCGATGATGCTGACTACGTTATCCCCGGTAACGACGACGCTATCCGCGCTATCCGCCTTATCGCATCCGTTCTTGCTGATGCAGTTATCGAAGGCAGACAGGGCGAGCAGCTCACAGAAGAGGCTCCCGCTGAGGCAGCTGACGCTGAGTAATTAAAACGTTAAAGGAGGATATAAAAATGGCAGCAATTACCGCAAAGATGGTATCCGATCTTCGTGCTAAGACCGGTGTTGGTATGATGGAGTGCAAGAAGGCACTCAATGAGGCAAACGGTGACTTCGATGAGGCAGTAAAGATCCTTCGTGAGAAGGGCCTTTCCGTAGCAGCTAAGAAGGCCGGCAGAATCGCTTCTGAGGGCGTAGTTGATATTATGTCCGAGAACGGCGTAACTGTTATGATCGAGGTTAACGCTGAGACTGACTTCGTTGCAAAGAACGAGACATTCAAGGAGTTCGTTCGCGGCATCGAGAAGGTTATCATTGCTAACAAGCCCGCTTCCCTTGAGGAGCTCAACGCTCTCGCATACGACGATAACTTCACAGTAGAGGCTAAGCTTAAGGACATGATCTTCACAATCGGTGAGAACATGAACATTCGCCGCTTCGAGGTTATCGAGGGTGTAACAAGCGCATACATCCACGGTGCAGGCACAACAGGCGTTGTAGTTAAGTTCAACGTAGCTGCAGAGATCGCAGAGAAGCCCGAGTTCGCTGCATTCGCAAAGAACATCGCTCTCCAGATCGCTGCAGGTTCTCCTCCCTCCTACGTTTGCCGTGACGAAGTTCCTGCAAGCGCACTTGAGGAAGAGAAGGCAGTTCTCCTCGCTCAGATCAAGAACGACGAGAAGAACGCAAACAAGCCCGAGGCTATCCTTGAGAAGATGATCATGGGTAAGCTTGGCAAGTTCTATGAGAGAGTTTGCCTTGTAGACCAGGCATACGTTAAGGATGACAAGATCTCCGTTGGCAAGTACATCGCAGACACAGCTAAGGAGCTTGGCGGCGAAATCTCCGTTGCAGCTTTCTACCTTTACGAGAGAGGCGAAGGCCTTGAGAAGAAGGAAGAGAACTTCGGCGACGAGATCGCAAGCATGCTTAAGTAATTAAGTCAAAGAAAAAGGACACCGCACGGTGTCCTTTTTTAATGCATTACGAAAATTAATTCTTTATTCTTTATTCTTTATTCTTTATTCTTTAACTTCAAATTCGGGTTTATCGGGGAGGTTGATGCACCACTGTAGGGGTCGACGTCGGTAGGAATGTTCCATTCCTACGATCGACCCGCCCATCTGCACGCGAACCAAACGAAAGCCTCCCCTTCTCAACCGTAAGGTTGTGAGGGG
>JAZRRC010000092.1:0-2777 GCA_045650355.1 Candidatus Avispirillum sp.
AAGGAATGAACGGCAACCCATACAGGTGTAGCAATGACCGTCACCGTTCTTGTCCACCTTATTCTGAAGCATGATCTTCTCGGAAATATAGTCGGGAACCATTCTCTTTGCGGTACATTTTGCCGCAAGCTCGGTGAGATAGTAATACTTTGAATCGGGATGAATGTTCTGCTCTTCAAGAACGTAGATAAGCTTGGGGAATGCGGGTGTTATCCAGATTCCCTTCTCGTTCTTAACGCCCTGAATACGCTGAAGAAGAGTTTCCTCGATAATAACCGCAAGGTCTGCCTTCTCCTGCTCATTCTTAGCTTCGCCAAGATACATAAATATGGTTATGAAGGGCGCCTGACCGTTTGTGGTAAGAAGAGTTACTACCTGATACTGAATACACTGAACGCCGCGGCGGATCTCATCACGAAGTCTGCCTTCGGTGATCTTTGCAACAGCAGCCTCATCATTAACGCCGATCTCCTCAAGCTCCTTTTTAACGGCGAGACGGATCTTCTCGCGGCTGATCTGAACGAAGGGCGCCAAGTGGGTAAGGCTGATCGACTGACCGCCGTACTGGTTGGATGCAACCTGAGCGATGATCTGAGTTGCAATGTTACAAGCTGTTGAAAAGCTATGAGGCTTCTCGATCATAGTGCCCGAAATAACCGTTCCGTTCTGGAGCATATCCTCGAGGTTGACAAGGTCGCAGTTATGCATATGCTGAGCAAAGTAATCTGCATCGTGGAAATGAATAAGTCCCTCATCGTGAGCCTTAACTATATCCTCGGGGAGAAGGATTCTCTTGGTGATATCCTTAGATATCTCGCCTGCCATATAGTCACGCTGAACACTGTTTACGGTGGGGTTCTTATTTGAGTTTTCCTGTTTTACCTCTTCATTGTTACACTCGATGAGAGAGAGAATCTGGTCATCGGTGGTATTGGTGCGGCGAACGAGAGCTCTCTTATATCTATAAGTGATATATGCTCTTGCAAGGATGAAAGCGCCCGAACGCATAAGCTCGTTTTCAACGAGGTCCTGAACCTCCTCGACGCTTACGGCTCTCTCGAGCTTCTCGCATCTGGATTCAACAGTTGCGGCAATCTTTCTTACTTTACCTTCTGTTATTCTCTCGTCTTCGTCTACGGCATCGTTAGCCTTAAGAATAGCGGCAACGATCTTTTCACGGTCGAAGACAGCTTCCGAACCGTTTCTTTTAATTAACTTCATATTTCTTCTCCTTTTGTCACTGCCGGCAGTCCTTCAGTGCCCGGAAAGCACCGCTAAAGAAACTGCTTATCCTTGATGTACTCGTAAGTAATTACTTACAGACAGGTTAAATTCCTTCTTAAAACGCAAAAAAATCCATGCAAAGATCCGCAAGTTAAAAAAACGCGCGGATCCAAGGGCAAAATAACCGATTCCGAGTGCCGAAAATGCGCTTAAAAATCAGCTTCGGAAAGCCGAAAAACCCTTGAAAATGCTAATAAAAGCGCCCTTCGGCAGAAGAAAACTGCTCCAATGGACACCTTTAAAAAATTAAGAAAAGGAAAAATGACCTTTTTATTTGACGTGATACTATTATACCATATCTTGTGATTTTGTCAAGAGCAAAAACTATATATTGTGTTTCATTGCATTTTTTGCAATGTCAATAAAAGGAAAAAAATCGAGCTTAAAATACCATTTTTGTAACCAATCGATTACTTTTTTGAGTCGCTTTCCAAATAAAGCGTGGCAGAGAGCATCAAGGCTTCGTCAAAAGTAACAAAAAAGAGCCGTTTTTTTCTCCATTTCTTTCACCCGGCGATACTAGATATTGTGCCATTTGAGCAATATAAACACAAAATATAGATGATGCAAAGAAATAGTCTTTAAGCGCCAGCGATGAATGCACATAAGGAATTTTGGTATATAAAATGTTATTATATAAGTTGAAAGTAAGGATAATATATGATACAATAAAAGCAATCAAATCTGAAATTCAAGGTAGCCGAGGCAATAAACAATGCAGACCGTTGATCAGGCTTTAGAAAAGCTAAGCCACTCAAAATTCAGATCTTCCTTTAAATTGACAAAAAAGGAACTGGAATATTTAGAGAAAAAAGGCGTAGATGTTATTCGTTCGCATGCGGCGGATTTCATTCGCGCAAAAATATCATCGGCGAATCCCGATAACGACGGTAGGCAAACACCGATGCGGGGGCATCCTGTTTTCAAGGCAATGCACGCAACCGCATGCTGCTGCAGAGGGTGCCTTGAAAAATGGTACAAAGTGCCTCAGGGAGTCGCCCTCACCGAAAACCAACAGGAGCGCATCGTAAAACTGCTTATGGCATGGATAGAACGGAATAGTACCGCGCATTAAAGGAAAGATTAACTCAGTAAATCTAATAATATGATTTTTTTATAAAAACCCCTTGACAATTGCAAAAACGGGTGCTATAATATATCAGGTCTTTCAGGAAGAAGGACTCAAAACAGAGGAAATCTGGGTGTGGCTCAGATGGTAGAGCGCCACCTTGGGGTGGTGGAGGTCGCACGTTCAAATCGTGTCACTCAGACCAAATAAAGCAGGATGCTTTCTTAGTATCCTGCTTTATTTTTGTTTGGATGACACGATTTCAATGCGTGGCAAAGCATCAGCCCTTGCGCAAAGCGCAATGGGGTGGTGGGGTAACGAGCTTAAAACAACTGAGTGTTGTTTTGAGCGAAGTGAAACCGCCCAAAGCAAGAAGCCGAAGGAGCGCTTTTAGCGACGCACGGCGACTATGCGACGGTGGAGG
>JAZRRC010000093.1:0-2468 GCA_045650355.1 Candidatus Avispirillum sp.
AACAACTACTTCGGCCGCATCTACCAGGCTCGTTACCTCGCAGGTATCGCAGCCGGTCTCAAGAGCCTTGAGACAGGTAACAACAACGTAGGTTACGTTGCAGCATACGGCACTGAGTATGCAGAGACAGCTTCCGGTATCAACGGCTTCGCTCTCGGCGTACAGGCAGTTAACCCCGATGCTACTGTATACGTAAAGAACCTCGGCGCATGGGCAGATGAGGTTAACGAGTCTGCATTCGCTAAGGAGCTTATCAACTCCTACAACTGTGGCGTAATCAGCCAGCACTGCGACTCCGCTCAGCCCCAGAAGGAAGCTGAGAAGGCAGGCGTATTCGGCTGCGGCTACAACTCCGATATGACAGCAGATGCTCCCAAGGCGCACCTCACAGCTGCTATCTGGAACTGGGACGTTTACTATGCAACAGCAATGGAAGCAGCTATGAACTGCGGCAGCGCTGACAAGTTCGTAGAAGAGATGGGCTCCTCCGCTTACTACGGCGGGCTTAAGGAAGAGTTCGTTGACGTATCTCCCCTCAGCGATAACTGCGTAGAGGGCACAGATAAGGCAATCGAGGCTGTTCGTAAGCTCATCGTTGACGGTGAGTGGGACGTATTCTCCGGCGTTAAGCTCACAGTTAAGGCAGACGGTACAGTTACAAAGACTGATGCTGATCTCGTTGACAACGCAGGTAACGTTATCGTTGCTGCAGGTGAGGGTTCTGTTGAGGACAGCGTTATCACTGGCACAATGAACTACTTCGTTGCAGGTGTTAAGGAAGCGTAAGCTTTAAATAACTGCTTTTAAAAAATCCGGACCGGTCGGAAATATTCGGCCGGTCCATTTGATTTTTAATATGTAAGACAGAAAACAAGTATTTTGTTTTCTGTCTTATGTGTTAAAATATATCTACTTTCTTATAAGAATTAAGGAGGAGCTTCATGGCGGAAAATTACGCTATTGAAATGAGAGATATCACCAAAACCTTTGGCAGCGTTGTTGCAAACAACGGCGTTAATCTTAAGGTTCGCCAGGGTGAGATTCTCGCTTTGCTCGGCGAAAACGGCTGCGGTAAAACAACGCTTATGAATATGCTTTCCGGTATTTATCAGCCTGATAGCGGAAGTATTTTTGTTAACGGTGTAGAAGCCACCATCAATTCTCCCGAGGATTCCAAAAAGCTTGGTATCGGAATGGTGCATCAGCATTTTAAGCTTGTTGATGTTTTTTCTGCTGCCGACAATATCTGGATGGGTAAGGAAAAATCAGGCTTCGTTCTCAAGCAGAAGCGTTATTCCGATATCGAGGAGATAACAAAGAAATTCGGCTTTGATATAGACCCTAAAAAGAAGGTCTATAATATGGCAGTTTCCGAAAAGCAGACTCTTGAGATCATCAAGGTTCTTTATTACGGTGCTAAGACCATCATTCTTGATGAGCCTACTGCCGTTCTTACAGTACAGGAAATTGAAAAGCTCTTCTCAGTCCTTCGCCGTATGAAGGAGGAGGGCCATTCCATTATCATCATCACCCATAAGCTCAATGAGGTGCTTGAGATCTCCGACAGAGTTGCTATCCTCCGAAAGGGTGAGTATATCACAACGGTTAATACTGCAGAGACAAACGAGCAGGAGCTCACCGAGTGGATGGTAGGACGTAAAATCGACCTTAACATCGACCGTCCTGTAGTAGAAAAGACACGTCCTCTCCTTGAGGTTCGTGATCTTACTATTAAAAACGACGAGGGCGCCGTAGCTATTGACGACGTAAGCTTCTATATCAGAGGCGGTGAGATTCTCGGTGTTGCGGGAATCGCAGGCTGCGGTCAGAAGGAGCTTTGCGAGGCAATTGCAGGCCTTCGTCCCATCGTTTCAGGTCAGATGATCCATAAGGGTGATAATATCGTAGGTCTTTCCCCCAAGGCAATCCTTGAAAAGGGAATCTCCATGTCCTTTATCCCCGAGGACCGTCTCGGCATGGGTCTTGCCCCCTCCATGTCTATAACCGATAACATGCTTCTCAAGTGCTACCGTGATGCAAAGGGTCCCTTTGTTGACAGAAAGGCAGGCAGGGAAGCAGCACAGGAGGTTATTGAGAATCTTGAGGTTGTAACTCCTTCAACTGAGACCCCCGTCAGAAGACTTTCCGGCGGTAACGTTCAGAAGGTACTTCTCGGACGAGAGATCAAGGCAGGCCCTAATGTTATTGTAACCGCATACCCCGTAAGAGGTCTTGATATCAACTCCTCCTATGCAATTTATAATATTCTCAACGAGCAGAAGCTCTCAGGCGTCGGCATTCTCTTTGTAGGCGAGGACCTTGACGTTATGATGGCTCTTTGCGATAAGATCCTCGTTCTTTGCCACGGTAAGGTTATGGGCGTAGTTCATGCTCATAAAACTACGAAGGAAGAGCTTGGTCTTATGATGACAGGCGCTCTTGACCTCACTGATAAGTATGAGGACAAG
>JAZRRC010000094.1:0-10075 GCA_045650355.1 Candidatus Avispirillum sp.
GTATACGTATGCAAACGAAAAGGACTTCTTCGAGAAGCTTTTTGCGGCTAATAATATAAACGTTTGCCTTGAAAAGAAGGAGGCGCCCAAGGCTGAGCCTGTTGCAGAGCCTAATCCCGCACCCGCACCTGCACCTGCTCCTGCTCCTGCTCCTGCTCCTAATCCTAATCCTAATCCTAATCCTAATCCTAATCCTAATCCTAATCCCGCACCTAATCCGAGTGCCGGATATAATCCTAATCCCGGATATAATCCCGCTCCCGTAAACAACGGAAATCAGGGATTTAATCCCGGATATAATCCTAACCGAAATCCCAATCCCGGATACAATCCCGGTCCCGTAAACAATGGAAACCAGAGATTCAATCCCGGATACAATCCCAATCAGAATCCTAATCCCGGATATAACCCCGGTCCCGTAAACAACGGAAATCAGAGATTCAACCCCGGATACAATCCCAATTCTAACCCCGGATATAATCCCAATCAGGGATACAACCCCAATAATAATCCCAATCAGGGATATAACGGCGGTCAGAATAATTTCGGATTTGCAAATGCTGCTCTTCCTGTCAAAAACAAGATAATTGCAGGACTCCTTGCAATTTTCCTTGGCGGTTTTGGTGTTCATAAGTTCTACCTTGGACAGAAGCTTTGGGGTGTTATCTACCTTTTACTTTGCTGGACATATATTCCCGCAATCGTTGCACTGCTGGATGGAATCATCATTTTGACAATGAATGATGAAAAATTCAAAGAAAAATATAAGTGCAGACTTGAATAACAGAAAGCTCATCACGCCTTAGAGCGTGATGAGCTTTTGTATTGTGCAGTGGCGATTCATTGACAACGGTACGTATTTGTTATATAATTATAAAAACAAAGTCATCAGAGAAAGGACTTTAAAAATGACAGACAAACAAATAGCAAATATTTGGATATTGCTGATAATATCAGTATTGCTGATAATTGTTCCGATTGTAATATGGATAGTTCGCAGAATCATATGGACTGTAAACGGTGCCAGAGGCAAGAAATCTGCACAGATTGCAAGAACACTTCTGGCATTTTCAGCAATGCTTCTCGGAGCGGTATGGTGCGTGAGATTTGCTTCGGAAATATATTGCTTTGCAATTGATACGGAGAATCTGGAAGGCTTTTCATGGTGGGAAGCTATGTTCGATACTTTTCTGCATTCTCTTCAGACCTTCAGCCTTGATGAAAACTATGATTCCTGTGTCTTTATAGGCAAATTGATGATGAGAGAGCTTGCAGGCGATAGCTCTCCTCTTGTTGGTCTTTACGGATTTTATCTTACAGTTTTGAACGTTATGGCTCCTATTGCCGGAGGCGCTATCATTTTCGATATCCTCAGCAGTATTTTCCCTATGCTCAAGCTGTTCTTTTCATACCTCACATTCTGGAATACAAAATATTATTTCAGTGAGCTTAATGACAGAGCTCTTGCTCTTGCACAAAGCATATGCGAAACTGAAAGAACGTTTTTCCACAGACCTGTCATTATTTTCACAGATGCCTTTAACAAGAAGGATGAGGATAAAAGCGCTGAAAGACTGTATAAAGCAAAGCTGCTCGGCGCAATCTGTGTGCCCGATGACATAATTAATCTTACCAAAAACTATCTCGGCAAGAGAAAATACATCCTCATAAATGAGCAGGAGGTTGGAAACCTTCATCATTTATCCGGATTTGCGTCTCAGGGAAAATATAAGGACCTTAAATATGCAGAGGTAGTACTCTTCTCCCAGGATGATATGTATATTTTGGTTGAGGAGCAGGTAAGAGAATTTCTGAACACTAAGCTGTCCGAAAAGGAAATGCCTACTATTCTTCCCGTACAGCGTTATCGCAATCTTGCAACGAATCTTTTTGATGATCTTCCTCTCTTTGAGCCTATCATCCAAAAGGATAAGGATGAAAACGGTATGCGAGACCTGAACGTTACCATTATCGGAGCGGGAAGCATTGGAATTGAAATGGTCCTTGCCGCATACTGGTACGGTCAGATGCTGGATGTTCGACTTAATATTAATATGGTATCAAGGGGCAGTAAGGAAAGATTCTTCGGAGCCCTCAATCATATAAACCCCGATATTATAAAGACTGCAACAAGGGGAAATGAGCTTCTCAGATATAACCAAAGAGGCGATTGCGCAGAGCCGTACTGCAGCATTAACTATGTACAGGCAGACGTCAGTGAATCTCATGTTTCTTCATTCCTTGAAAGCAGAACAGCTAACGGAAGCATGCTTTATGATACGGATTACTTTGTAGTTTGTCTCGGTGTGGATGAATTGAACATCTCCGTTGCAAACCAGCTTTCAATGGCAATGGGAGAAAGCCACCTTAAAAGAGGTAAAGAGCGTAAAACAGTTATTTCCTACGTAGTATTTAACAGTGATCTCTGTAAAACTCTCAACGAAAGAAAGCCTCATGACTATTCTCTTGACGGCGGTACAGATGTGTATATGTATGCCTTCGGAAGCTTGAATGAGATGTACAGCATACGAAATATTTATATGAGAGATCTGGAATTGAACGATACAGACGTTGACGAAGAGCAAATCTCTGTAAAATATAATAATCAGATAATTGATATTCATAAGGACCGTGCAATTAATGATTATGAATATTGGTCCAGACTTGCAAGAAAGAGACATATCAAATATAAGATATTTTCCAGCGGACTCTATACTAAGAGTATATTCGACGGAGATTTTGCTGAGGAAAGAAAGGCAGCAAAGGAAAAATACAAATCCCTTATATACGGTGAGCATCATGATCTTGATCTCATGCACAGACTTGCATGGCTTGAGCATCGCCGTTGGTGTGCCTTTATGCGTATGCGCGGCTTCAATTACACAGACGAGTATAAGAGAGTCGAGTATTATGAGAAGCTGAAATCTCACAAGAATATGACTTTAAAGCTTCATCCCTGTATTACAGAGTCAACCGTAAGCGGAATTAAAGCAACCTTTGACAGTATCGGTAACATTGATAAGCAGCTTCTCTTTGACGAGGAGTGGGGCGATTCCCTGGACCGTCTTGACGAGGTCAGCTTAAACGTTAGAATGCTTGTTCCCGGAAAACCTGATTTTAAGCGCTACGATTATCCTGTAGAGGATTTCAGAGATCTGAAAAGGAGTATTGTCAGTAATGAAGAATAAGAATATAGTTCTTTTTTCTTCGGGTATCAGTGAAAGGAAAGGAATACTCTGCGCTATAAGCAGGTCCCTTGAAAAAAGGGGATATACCTGCTCGTACTGGAGAGATCTTTTTGATGATGCAAAGGATCAGACCAATATTGCTCTTTTGCCAATGCTTATAAAAAAGATTCCTACCTTTGATTATGCGGTTCTTGTCTGCGAGGGTCATGACGTGACCACAATGCTTCGCAACGGAGAAACGACAGAGGTCAGAAGCATGAGAGATAACGTGATTTTTGAAATCGGTCTTTGTGCAATGGCCCTCGGTCTTACACGAACTGTTCTTGTTACAGATGAAACGGTGCATCTTCCCGAGGATCTTGTAGGCGTAAACAATGAGCTTGCGCTTAAAAGAATAATTTTCTCATCGGGAGACCCATATTCAGAGGAGCGTGCCGTCGATTATTTATCACAGTACATTGATAACGTAACTGATGAAATTGATTGCTATATCAAGGCAACGGGAGATATACTTTCCCCCGTTGTTGTAGGTGCGGCATCGTCGACTGCGGCAGGCTATGTGTCTAATTTTATTTTCAGAGCGCTTGAAAATATCAATAAGGGCATATGTGTAAACGGAAATGAGGCTGATAAGGACTCATTTATATACGTTCCCTGCGATAAGGTGTTCTTCCACGTGATATTGCCTGACAGCTATTCGGAGCATACTCATGCAGAGGCTGAGGCAAGGCTCGGACTTCTGAAAAAGGGAAGTGTGCCCGAGGCAAGAAAACGTTCTGTAGAATTCAGATACGTCATGGAGGGCGATGAGCTGCATATTGTGGATTATCCCACGACCATAGTTACGGCATATGATACGGCAAAAATGATTCTCCATATTGAAGCAGACGATACGGGTGATGAGCATGCCTATGAGAGATTTGTTTCAAAGGAATTAAATATGTTTGAGGCTACGGTCAAATATCTTCTTGGCGATGAATATCTGCATCAGGTGATAAGCAGTCAATACAGCACCTGCGATGAGGCGCTGCAAAAGGAAATATTCGATAGGGTCAAGGATATAGTAACAAACCGCCTTACCATAGAGCGCGAGAAATATTGCTAAAAAAAGAAAAGGACTTTTAAAGTCCTTTTCTTTTTTTAGATATTAAAGTCATCGCTTGAGTCGTCGCAACTGTCGCCACCGTCACCGTCGATAAATTCGCGTGTGCCTACACGGCGCTCCATACGCTCCTTTTCAACCATTTCGGAAAGCATTTCTTTAACGTCTCTGGGGTGCTTGATATGTAAAATATCAAAATCGCCGCGGCTCTTATCACCGGAGCAGCAATGAATAGTGCCAACACCGAAAAGTCTTTCCCAGAATGAGCGACGGAGAGTTATGTCAAGAATTCTGTAAAGGCGTATCTCGTCCTCAACACGGTTGAAGAATCCGGTATCGATAATGAGCTTTTCCTCTGTAAGAGAATATCTTGTGAAAGACCAGGGAAGACCGAAAAGTGTTCTTTTTCTGTCTTTCCATACAACGTTATTCTTTTTAACTTCCATTCTCTGACTCCTTTCTGTTACTGTATTTATTTTATCATATAGAAATATGTTTTGCAATACAAAAATGACAGGGAATATTGATGGCGGGATTATCAGTTGTTATTGACAAATCTCTATGATTTGATATACTAAAAATATAAAAAAGAAAGGTGATCGATGCTATGAATAAAAAGGTAATATTGATTTCTGTTGACGGAATGAGACCGGACGGTTTTCTTGGATGCAACAATGAATATGTAAAAAGACTTCTGGAAATGTCAACCTATACAATGGAGGGAAGCGCTTGCGACCCTTCAGTGACCTTGCCCTGCCATATGTCAATATTTCTTTCCGTGTCCCCCGAGCGTCACGGAATATTGTCTAATACGTACGTTCCCCTTGTTCGCCCTATAAACGGCCTTTTTGAGGTGTTAAAGGCATCTCAAAAGAGAAGCGCAATGTTTTACGGTTGGGAGGAGCTGCGAGACGTATCCCGCCCCGGAAGCCTTGAAAAGGCAGATTTCATAGACTCCTATTCGGATGAACACACAGATGCTATCCTTACAGACCGTGCTCTTGAATATATAAAAGAGAAAAGTCCCGATTTTGTATTTTTGTACATGGTTGAAACAGACGAAAAGGGCGGACATGATGTGGGATGGATGACTGAAACCTATCTCGATTATGTTAGCCTTGCTGTGGATAATATTAAAAGGGTAATTGAAAATGCAGGCGATGAATATACGGTCATCATCACTGCAGACCACGGCGGACACGGAAGAGGTCACGGTGCTGATATTCCTGAGGATATGCTCATCCCCATGCTCTTTATCGGAGAAGATTTTGAAAAGGGAAAGGCAGTTTCCGGAGTATCCCTTCTTGATATTGCCCCCACAGTCGCTCATATAATGGGGCTTCCCATCCCTCGGGAGTGGGAAGGAAAAAGCATTGCAAATGCATAAGAGGTCATATGAGTAAAAGATTCAGACAGTATGCAGGGATTCTCAGTGCTGTTGCTGCATATTATGTGATTCACGAGGGTGCCCATCTTTTGTATGCATTAATGCTTGGCGTGTTCAAAAAAATAAGGTTTATGGGTCTCGGAATGCAGATAGACGTTTTTGCAGACAGAATGACAGATAACCAGATGGGACTGTTTTGTCTTCTTGGCTCTGTGGCAACGCTGATATGTGCATATATTCTCGTTTTTCTTTCAAAAAGAATCGGAGAAGCTCAGTCAAAGACCCTTCGGGCGTGTATGTATTATATCACCATAATACTTCTCCTGCTTGATCCTGTGTATCTCAGCTTTTTGTTTATGTTTTTCGGTGGCGGAGATATGAACGGTATCAGCCTTATAGTGCCAAAGCTTTTGGCGCAGTGTATTTACGGAGCAGTATTGCTTATTAATATCCTTGTATTTTGGAAGCTTGTTTTGCCGAGATATAAAGCATCATTCGAGAAAGAAGCTTTGAAGAAATAGTCTGTTTCGGTTGACAATTTGCACTTTGAAAGATATAATTATAAAAAAAGAAAAGAAGGAAATTGTAATGAAAAGATTTATTGCACTTTTGCTCGCAGTAATCTCAATCGCAGCACTTTGCTCCTGCGCAAAGAAGGAGCCTACAGGTGTTGATGCTATTGTGGATTATTATGCTGTCAGATATTCCATGAAGGAGTTTACTGAGGATAGCATCAAGTACGTCGGAGAGGATAAGGAAACCGGCAGAAAAGAATATGCTGTGAAAAATGAAGACCTTGATATCGACGTAACACTCTTCACAGAAGAGTGGGGAACTGCCATCAACGTTTATAACGAGGAAGGCCAAAAGGTCCATATATTCAGCTCAAACGTTGAAGAAAACTAATGTTAAAGCCACCCTTTCCGGGTGGCTTTAACAAACTTATGCAATTGCATAAAATGTGCAATTTAAGCACTAATATATGCAAATGACTAAAATAGATTCGGGAGGGACAAAATGAGCAGATATAGAACGCTTCAAAGAGTAATAACGTCAATATTGTTCGCATTTTGTGCCAACGGCTTCGCTCTTTTTTATAAAGATATAAAATGGTTGTGGGCAGCTATTCCTGTATTTTTGCTTATAAACGTTTTTGCAGGTGTGCAGGGCGGCTTTGTTAAGAAAAAATGGGTGAGAATACTCAGTCACGGCTGTGAGTGTCTGTTTGTTTTTGAGATTTCCGTTTTGATATCTGCCCTTTGTCATATTGTCCTTGCTTTTGTGCTGTTCTCAGATCCCAAGGTGTTTTGGTTAAGTGTGCTTGTCTGCTACCTTGCCCACCTTGTGCTTTTCTGGAACGGAATTATATGTGTGTATCTCAAATCATATCAGCTTGGCATTAAGCACAGAGTTATAGGTGCCGCTTGCGGACCTGTTCCCATAGCAAATCTGTTGGCTTTGCAAAGCATACTTAAAATCGTTTCAAAGGAAATTGCATTTGAAACCGAGAAGGAAAGAGTGAATTCTGAAAGGGAAAGTGACGAGGTGTGCAAGACCCGTTATCCGATTCTGCTTGTACACGGAGTCTTTTTCAGAGATTCAAAGCTGTTGAATTATTGGGGAAGAATTCCCGAGGAGCTGGAAAGAAACGGAGCAACCGTTTATTACGGTAACCATCAGTCAGCTCTCAGCGTCCGTGACAGTGCAGAAGAGCTTTCTGCCCGTATAAAGGAAATAGTTGAAAAAACAGGATGCGAAAAGGTGAACGTCATAGCCCATTCCAAGGGCGGACTTGATACGAGGTATGCAATTGCACGTCTTGATGCAGCACCCTACGTAGCCTCACTCACAACTGTAAATACCCCTCACAGAGGATGTAATTTTGCCGATGACCTTCTTTTGAAAATTCCCGAGGCAATTCAGAAAAAGGTTGCTGCGGCATATAACGGAGCTGCAAAAAGCCTTGGAGATACGTCTCCCGATTTTATGGCTGCGGTGAGCGACCTGACCGCATCAGCCTGCAGCGCTTTTGATGAAGAGCTTACAGAGCCCGGGGAGATATTCTGCCAAAGCATTGGCTCTGTTCTCCGTGGAGCAGGTAGCGGAAAATTCCCGTTGAATTTCACCCATCCCATGGTCAAAAAGCATGACGGAGAAAATGACGGACTTGTTTCTGTGGATTCCTTCTCGTGGGGTGCGTCTTTCCGTATTCTTAATCCTATAGGAAAGCGCGGAATCTCCCACGGAGACGTTATTGACCTCAACCGCGAAAATATAGACGGATTTGACGTCCGCGAGTTTTACGTTGAGCTTGTAGGCGACCTTAAAAACAGAGGACTTTAAACAGAAAGGACGGAAATATGGAAGATAAAGATTTCCTATCTTTTTTGGCAGAAATGGAGAATGCATTTGATGAAGCTGTTGTCGGTAGCCCGATAGAGCAGTTTAAAAACGGAAATGCAGATGAGATCCTTTCAAACGATAACAGAACCAAAGATAAATATCTTGAAGTAAAAGCGGCAGAGGAGCGTCTGGAAGAGAAGTTTTCCCGATACAAAGATAAGCTTTCTTCTCTTGAAAAGCTTTCCGAAAACGTTGTAAGATGGGAAAAGGCAACGGGAGGAGAGGCTATCTTCAGAGGCTTTTACAACCCAAGCCTCACCGCAGATATAGTTATCGGAAATAATAAACGCGGAAAGCTTTTGAAGCGCCCCACAGCAAAAAGCAAAATAACGTACGAATATGGATTTGACAGCGCAGACAGGCTTTTGAAAGTCATAACCCACACGGAATACTCAGACCTCGTTGAATATTTTGTTTATGAGAATGACGCAGTATACGGAATAGGCTATGATAACGGAGCGGTATTTTCCGTTTGCGAGGAAAAGCATAAGGACGGAAAAATAGAAAGCTTTACTTTAGCATACAGCTACGGTGATGAAGGTATTTCGACAGTACAGCACGAGTGCTTTGAATACTGCAGTAACGGTTATCTGAAGGAAAGCGAAATGCTTGAGATTACTGTTATGACCTTCAAAAAATCAAGACCCGAGATGATATGTCACCGGGGATATGAGTACATAAGCGACGACGAGGGATACCTGAAGAAATACAGAATGACATTCGATTGCGGCAAGGAATATGCTTCGGATGACGAATGGTTCGATATAACCTGCGAACGAAAAATATAATAAAAAAGAGCTGTTGCAACTGCAACAGCTCTTTTGAGTTTTATTCAATTATGCGTTGATAACAGACTCATCCCACATATCGGGAGCCTCGTAGCCGAGGAAGTTAACTGTTGTTGCAGCAACGTTGGAAAGACCAAATCTTCCGTCGTCTGCCTTTACAGTGTACTTGTCCTGATAGAAGTTATCGTAGATGATAAAGGGAACGGGATTGAGAGTGTGGCTTGTCTTTGCCTTGTAGGAGCCGTCCTTGCCCTGCTTGGGATCGCCCTTCTTGTCTGTCTCGTACATCTCGTCAGCATTACCGTGGTCAGCTGTGATGAGAGCAACACCCTCAAGCTCGTCGATAACTGCGAGAAGACGTGCAAGCTGGAGATCAAGTGCTTCCATGGAGCAGATAGTAGCCTGGATGTTACCTGTGTGGCCTACCATGTCACCGTTGGGGAAGTTAACGCGCATTGCGGGATACTTGCCGCTACGGAGTGCTGCGATAAGCTCGTCTGTGATCTCAGCGCACTTCATCCAGGGTCTCTGCTCGAAGGGAACAACGTCGGAGGGAATCTCAACGTATGTCTCGAGGTCCTCAGAGAACTTACCGGACTTGTTACCGTTCCAGAAGTATGTTACGTGACCGTACTTCTGTGTCTCGGAGATTGCGTACTGAGCTACACCGCTGTCTGCAAGGTACTCGCCCATTGTGTTTGTGATCTCAGGGGGAGAAACGAGGTAGCGGGAAGGAATGTGGAGGTCGCCGTCGTACTCAAGCATACCTGCAAAAGCAACGTTGGGAACTCTCTTTCTGTCGAACTTGTCGAAGTCTGCGCCAGCCTCGAAGGTCTTGGAGATCTCGATGGAGCGGTCGCCGCGGAAGTTGAAGAAGATAACGCTGTCGCCGTCGTTGATAGTACCAACAGGCTCGCCGTCCTTAGCGATAACGAAGGGGGGGAGATCCTGGTCGATAGCCTTAGTTTCAGCGCGGTATGTGTTGATAGCCTCCTCAGCGGATGCAAACTGTCTGCCCTCGCCGAGAACGTGAGTCTGCCAGCCCTTTTCAACCATAGCCCAGTTAGCCTCGTAACGGTCCATTGTGATAACCATTCTGCCGCCGCCGGAAGCGATCATGATATCGAAGCTGTCATCGCGGAGGGATGCAATATATTCCTCGAAGGGAAGAACGTAGTCAAGAGCGCTTGTCTCACCAACGTCACGT
>JAZRRC010000095.1:0-3740 GCA_045650355.1 Candidatus Avispirillum sp.
GGTAGCCCTCGTGAACTGCGTGTACCTCAACGCCGTCAACACCTGCCTCCTTACAAAGCTTTGCAGTCTTTGCAAATGCTTCGATGATCTCGTGGATCTGCTCCTTTGTCATCTCGGGGCAGATAATGTCGTGAGCCCATCTGGAGGGCTGGGGGCTGGGACAAGCAAGCTCGTGGTTTGTATCGATGATAGGCTTAACCAGCGCTCTTGTAAACTTATTCTTATGAAGGGGAGCAACAAGCTCTGTGATAGCCCAGGGGCGGCCCATACCTGCTGTGAGCTGAATGAAGACCTTTGCACCTGTCTTATGGATCTCATCCATAAATTCCTTCAGATCCTCAAACATCTTGGGGTTCTGCCAGAGCCACTTTCCGAAGAATGTGTCGCGAAGGGGAGCAATTCCGGGGATGATAAGACCAACGTTGTTGTTCGCTCTTTCAAGGAAAAGCTTTGCAGCCTCCTTATCAAAGTGACATCCGCCAATCTCAAACCAACCGAAAAGGCTTGTGCCGCCCATGGGGCACATTACGATTCTGTTTTTGATCTCTACATTGCCTATTTTCCAAGGGGTAAACAGGGCTTCATACTTTTTGTCCATTATTATCGTTCCTTTATATAAATTTAATTTAGTTTACTGTATAATCAGATGCCAGAAGCTTAGATACTATTCTTATAAATGCCTCCGCATCCTCCTCGCCGATAATATCAATGATACCCTCGGCAATACTAAGGGATTCCTCGTGAACCTTCAAAAAGGTTTCAAGGCTGCCTGCCACACACTTGACGTAGGTCATTCTGCGGTCGCCCTCAGCCTCACAACGCAAAAGAAGCCCCTTCTCCTCCAGAGAATTCACAGTTCTGTTGACAAGGGATTTCTGCATTTTCGTTTCTTCAACTATTTCCTTTATGGAAACCATACTCTCGCTGTCCTTTTCATAGCTTTTATAAAGCATATACATGACAACAGCCTCATTATACATAAGGCCCTTGGTTATTCGCGAGTTTTTTATGATTCCCGAAAGCTTCACCCAGGAAGCCAGCAGATTTTCAGCTTGATTTCTATCCTTCAAATCGGCATCTCCATTGAAATTAGTTCACTTTGTTTACAAAAAACATTTTAACATATTTACATTTTTTTGTCAATAGACAGCCATTGTTAATAGATTGTACACTTATTGGGACACGCATTATGTTATATAATATATAGAAAGATTGCGGGGTGATACTATGATATACGCCATGTCCGACCTTCACGGATGCTTCGATAAATATATACGGATGCTTGATCGCATCAATTTTTCAGAGAATGATACTCTGTATATACTCGGCGACGTAGTTGACCGCGGTCCCGACGGAATCAAAATACTTCTTGATATGTTCTCCAGAACGAACGTTGTCCCCATCAGAGGAAACCACGATCACCTTGCATGGAAGCTACTGAAGCCCACAGTAACCAAAGAGCACTCCGAGGATGAGATCGCTGATATTGCGAGAATGTGGTTTGATGACGGAGGCATTCCCACCTACACCGCATTCACTTCCCTCGAAAAGGATAAAAAGAAGCTCCTTCTTTCATATATCTCCACCTTCTTCTATTTTCAGGAGATCGAGGTAGAAGGACGCAAATTCTTCTTATCCCATACAGTACCCGAAAAGGAAAAGATGATGGACCCCGAAAGCTTTTCCCTTCTGGAATATATAGTGGGCGAGGCAGAATACGATAAGGTCTATTTCGAGGACAAATATATCGTCACAGGCCATACTCCCACCGCTCTTATCGACGAAAGCTATACAGGAAAAATATATAAAAAGAATAACCACATCGCCATAGACTGCGGAGCAGTCTTCGGCAGCCCCCTCGGCTGTATCTGCCTTGATACGATGGAGGAATTTTACGTAGATTAGTCATATTACAAAAACTTTATAAAATTACAAAAGTAAAGCGGCATCCTTTCGGATGCCGCTTTAATTATCAAATATCAATATCTATTCCGAATCTGTTATTTGAATTTTTCTTTTCACCTCTGAGTTTCTTAGTTCCCTCACTGCCTTCCTGTTTCTTTTTAGCCAACATATAGAACAGTATTGAAACAGCAAAGTATATGCCAAATTGCAAAACAGAAAAGATTATTTTTTCAGATATAGGAGTATAAGCTGCCCGCTCTCCCAAAACACAGTTTGAAAGGCACATTTCACCGGGAAACAGATAGAATATGAACAATGCTCTGCCCTTCATAATTATGTAAAGAACTACGTAGATTACTGCAGAGATCGCCATATTGATAACGGGAACGCCTGTTGAAGTTTCTTTTGATCCTTTATTCAACTCTGAGCCGAGCTTTGCCGAAACCGAAGCAAGCGACACACAAATTATAACGGTTACTATCGCATACACAATAAAGTACTGTAGACTGTAATTATCAGGCACCATAAATTTAATCATCATCTGTAACGTACCGGACAAAAGAGCCGTCACCATAGATGCGATCAAAAGTGTCGGAAACCACGCTGCTAAAAAAGTAAAGTTGTTTTTCATTGTAAACACTCCTTTCTGTTTACAACATAATACCAAAAAAAAAAAAAAAAAAATCAATACACAAAATAGCAAATTTGTCCAAAAAAGATAAAAAAGTTATACAAATTCGGATTTATAGCTAAAGCTAAATTGTCATTTCGGCGAACGCCACCGTCCTGTCATCCTGAGCGGAGAAAACATCATAGTATGATGTTTTCGGAGTCGAACCATCCCTTAGGATGGTGCCCTCCGCAGAGGGTAGGATCTCTAAGAATATTGATAGTGCTTACCTATATTGGAGATCCCGCCTTGCGGCGCCCTCCCTTGGGTCGGGTTCGACTTCGCAAATAATCCACCGGATTATTTACTCCGCTCAGGATGACGCGTGAGTGTTCGTCTCCCCTTCAAACTCCAATTTATCGTATTGTTCACATAACAAAAAACAGGTGGTCCGAGGACCACCTGCTTTTATTTAATCTCTTTAAATCAGAGACCTCTCTTAACGTAATGAGTATGGAGAAGCTCATGTGCCACGTGGCTGTTGGGCTCGCCAAGGAACTCATCATATACCATCTTAACGATGGGGTTGTCGTGAGACTTACGAAGCTCGAGTGCTGCATCTGCATCGTAAAGGATCTTTGCACGAACTGCACGAAGATCGATAGAATTACGAACGCTTGCAGGCTGGATAGGCTGACCGCCGCCATTTACACAGCCGCCGGGACAAGCCATGATCTCGATGAAGTCTGCCTTATACTCGCCGGACTGGATGCCCTTGAGGAGCTTGGACGCATTTGCAGTACCGGAAGCAACTGCAACGCGAACTGTCATTTCGCCGAGCTTGTACTCAGCAAACTTGATGCCCTCTGTGCCTCTTACGTCCTCGAAGTCAACCTTCTCAAGAGTTGTGCCGAGGATAACCTCTGCTGCTGTTCTGAGAGCTGCCTCCATAACACCGCCGGTTGCGCCGAAGATAACGCCTGCACCGGAGCCGATGTCTACGGGAGAATCAAACTTCTCATCCTTGAGAGCCTTGAAGTTGATACCGGAACCCTCGATGAGTCTGCCGAGCTCTCTTGTTGTTACTGCGATATCTACGTTTGCAAGACCGTCGTTGGACTGACCGTCACGGCCAACCTCGAACTTCTTAGCTGTACAAGGAATAGCAGAAACGAATACGATATCCTTAGGATCGATGCCCATCTTCTTTGCGAAGAATGCCTTG
>JAZRRC010000096.1:0-3773 GCA_045650355.1 Candidatus Avispirillum sp.
ACTTTACTTGCCGATGGGCTTCTGTTCGGGAAGCTCCACGTCGGGAACGAGGTTGCCGTTTTCCTCTCGGTATGTACCTCCGAGCTGTTCGTAAATGGTCTTGGTGTCTTTCATTTCTTTGTTCCTCCGTACGTTTTATTTCATCAAAGCCTTATAGCGTAAGGGAAAACGCGTACTTGACGGTAATCTTGTGTCCTTGCGATATTCGGTTATGACGTTCAAATCTCATAGTTCGTACGGGGTTCATATTGTTAACCATCTGGCCGCCAATAGAGCCTGCCTGACGGGAAGTAAGATCACCGTTGTATCCCTGATTGAGAGTTACGCCAACTTCGCTTGCTGCTTCCATCTTGAACTTATCAAGTGCTGCTTTTGCTTCGGGTACAAGCTTCTGATTACCTGTAGACATTTTTGTTCTCCTTCATTTGCTTGGGAATTATCTATAATAAATTGAACTCTTTTTTGAGTTCTGATATTATTATAAGCTCTATCACATTCTTTATGTGTGCCAAATTTTTGTATATATGACAATAATCGAGAATCACTTTTTATTATAATATAATATGTAAAAAATACGATAGCCGAGTGAAGTGTACCCCAAATAGTTCACAGAAAAGAAAAAGGCGCAAACACCTCTTATGGTATAATGGTACCGTAGGAGGTGTTTTGTTATGGCAAAGAAAGGACAAAAGTTTAAGAGTTATTCAGAAGAAACTAAAGCAGAGGTTTTAAGAAGGTATCTTGAAGAATATATACCTTCGAGTGCATTGGAAGAAGAGTATGGGATACCGCAAAAAACCATACGTAATTGGGCAAGTAAGTTGAAGCAAGGAAAAAATGTTCTTGTAGATCATCGTCAATTCAGCTCCGGTAGACCGCCGAAAGATGAAGACAAAATAGATTACAAGGAACGGTATGAAATACTAAAAAAATACCAAGCCTTCCTCAAGGCACAACGAGAGAGAAAGTAATATTTATCAATATGCACATTGAAGAGTATTCTCTCGACAATATGTGTGAGGTGTTAGATATTTCGAAGAGAACGTACTACAAATATCGTGCAGCGGAAGATAAAGATTACTACGACTACCTTTTGATTAAAGAAATATTTGATGAATCAAAAGGCACGTACGGCTATCGTAGGATTTGTGAAGGCTTGTTGGTTAAATATGGTGTAATATTTAATCACAAAAAGACGGCAAGAATCATGAAAAAGTATGGCTTAAAGCCAGAGTATATTAAACGTATCAGACCAAATGTTGCTTACAAAAGAATCGAAGACAATGTAAAGCCTAATCTGTTAAAGAGAAATTTCAACGCAACCTCTCCCAATATGGTTTGGGTAACAGATATTACATATCTTTCATTCGGAAACAAGAGAGCGTATCTGTCCACTATTTTAGATCTATATGACAGAAAAATCGTTGCGCATCAGATATCGAAACGCAACGACATAAAATTAGTTATTGACACTTTAAATCAAGCAATTGCTAAAACGAAGGACGTATCAAACCTTATCATTCACAGTGATCAAGGGTTTCAATATACGTCCTTCGAGTACAAAGCCGTATGCGAATCCAATGGGATTCAAATATCAATGAGTCGGAAAGGCACTCCGATCGATGATTCTCCCATTGAGAGCTTCCATAGCATACTTAAAAAGGAGACTTTGTATAACAATTATATCACATCTCTCGAAGAATATCTACTGCTTGTAGAAGATTGGTTAGTTTTTTATAATACTTCGAGAATCAAAAACAGGAAGAGGTAATTTTCTCTCCCTGTCTTTGTTGCGCCTTTTTCTTTTCTGTGAACTATTTGGGGTTCACTTCATAAAAGCTTTTGCCTTTTTTGTATACAATATTTTATTTCTTCGACTTTATGTATTCGTCGATTGCCTTTGCGGCAGATTTACCTGCTCCCATTGCAAGAATTACAGTTGCGGCACCCGTAACGGCATCGCCACCTGAGAAAACGCCCTCTCTCGTAGTGGTAACTCCGTCTTCGCGGGTGATAAGGCATCCCTTTTCGTTTGCCTCGATACCCGGAGTGGTCATTCGTATAAGCGGATTGGGACTTGTACCTATTGCCATAATTACAGTATCCGCTTCAATTGAAAACGTAGAATCGGGCTTCTTTATGGGTCTGCGACGGCCTGATGCATCAGGCTCACCAAGCGTCATTTCATCGCAACTAACGGATATTGCGTTACCCATATCGTCTGCAATTATCTCGGTGGGATTGGTGAGCACACGGAAGATGATACCTTCCTCTTTGGCGTGGTGAATCTCCTCTTTACGTGCGGGCATCTCCTCTTCGCTTCTTCTGTAAACGATAGAAACGTTTTCAGCTCCGAGGCGCTTTGCACATCTTGCGGCATCCATTGCAACGTTTCCGCCACCTACAACAACTACGTTATGGCACTCTTTGATGGGAGTTGCATAATCGTCTCTGTATGCCTTCATAAGATTAACTCTTGTAAGGAATTCGTTTGCGCTGTAAACTCCGTTTGCGTTTTCTCCGGGGATACCGAGGAAGGAGGGAAGGCCTGCTCCGGTGCCCACGAATGCGGCAGAGAAGCCCATTTCAAACAACTCGTCGATGGAGAGAATTCTTCCTATAACCATATTAAGCTCAACCTTAACACCAAGCTTTTTAAGGTTATTGATCTCGCCCTGAACTATGCTCTTGGGAAGTCTGAATTCAGGGATACCGTATACCAAAACTCCGCCCGGAAGGTGAAGTGCTTCAAAAATGGTAACGTCATAGCCGAGCTTTGCAAGATCACCTGCACAGGAAAGCCCGGCAGGCCCCGAGCCTATAACGGCAATCTTAATACCGTTGCTTTCTGCCGTTTCGGTCTTTTCTATCTCTTCGGGGTGAGCTGCAGCCCAATCGGCACAGAAGCGTTCAAGTCTTCCTATACCGACGCTCTCTCCCTTAACGCCTCTGACACATTTGCCCTCACACTGTGATTCCTGAGGGCAGACACGGCCGCATATTGCAGGCAGAGAGTTGGTTTTTGTTATCGTATTGTAAGCAAGAGCTATATTTCCGTTGGCAAGTGCTTTTATAAATTCCGGTATTTTTACGGAAACGGGACAACCGCTGACACAGGGCTTTGTTCTGCAGTTCATACAGCGCTGGGCCTCGAGTATTGCATCAGCCTCGCTGTAGCCTAAAGCAACCTCTCCCCAATTTTTGTTGCGGATATCAGGCTGCTGTTCGGGCATCGGAACCTTATTCATCTGCATATTAGCCATGAATTACACCTCTCTCGCTTTGAAGAGGTTGCAAGAATGCTCCTCCTGCTTTTTATAGGTAGTGTTTCTTCTCATAAGCTCGTCAAAATCAACGAGGTGACCGTCAAAATCAGGTCCGTCAACGCAGGCAAACTTCATCTTTCCGCCAACGCTTACTCTGCATCCGCCGCACATTCCCGTGCCGTCTATCATAATGGGATTCATGCTGACGATGGTCTTAATGCCGTACTGTGCGGTCAAAAGAGAAACGAACTTCATCATAATGATCGGGCCGATAGCAATAACGAGATCGTAGCCTGCGCCCTCTTCTATAAGCTTTTTAAGCCCATCTGTAACAAGACCCTTGTTGCCGTTTGAGCCGTCGTCGGTAAAGATAAAGGTACGTGCTGCGGCATTCTTCATTTCTTCCTCAAGGATGATAATATCCTTTGAGCGGAAGCCTGCTATAATATCGACCTGTGCGCCGTGCTCATGGAGATATTTTGCCTGCGGATAGGCAATAGCGCATCC